>JAUXDE010000054.1 GCA_030618495.1 Clostridia bacterium | reverse complement strand
CCCTGTCACAGTCCGCGTTTTCCCGCGGCGGGCAGGTGCTGTTCATAGATGCAAACATCCATACGGGTATACCAAGATACCTGAGGGACGTGCCTGCAATAGGTCCCGGCGGCAAGTATACCGGAAAAACCTATTCGGCTTACGTGAAGGAGTCGAGTCATTTTACGAGAGCCCTCATGGAGGTGTGGAGGGACGGTGATTCGTTCGGTCATATTTTTGCTTTTCCAAAGATGGATTTTCATGTGAACGATGAAACCTTTTCAGACCCCGAGCAGTTTGAGCTGTTGAAATTCGCATGCGAGATAGCAGGGGAAAACGGCGTGCCGTACTTTGTTTTTGACAGGGACGAGGTAACGCTCTCAGCGTGTTGCAGGCTCAGGACGCAGATAGAGGATGAGTACATGATAAAACACCCCGAGTCAATGAGGTTCTGCGGATTCCAGAACGTTACTATCAACCTTCCCCAGGCAGCGTACCGGGCGGGGGAGGGAAACGTTGAGGGGGTGTTGAAGGAGATAGGGAAAACGATGGACCTTGCCGTGAAAGCGCACCTTGAGAAGAAGAAGTTTATTACGAAACTGATGGAAAAAGAAGGAGCGCCGTTATGGGAGGTCGGAAAGATATCAAAGGACGGGAGGAAGTATATTGACCTTGAGAAAGCCACCTACATCATAGGACTGATAGGACTGAACGAATGCGTACTGCACCTGACGGGCAAACAATTGCATGAAGATGATGAAACCTTCAAGCTGGGATTAAAGATAGTTTCATTCATGAACCTGAAGACAAAGGAATACGGCAAAAAGTACAACCTTAAGTTTGCCATTGAGGAGAGTCCCGCGGAGTCTGCCGCGCGCCGCATGGCAAAGGTTGATTTAAGAGAATATCCCCAGAGCAGGAAAATATTGAAGGGTGATATGGAAAAGGATGAGTTTTACTACACCAATTCAATACACCTGGCGGCAAATGCCCCGGTGAGTTTCATTGAAAGGGTTCAGAAGCAGAGCAAGTTTCATTCACTTATTGAAAGCGGCGCGATAATTCATGCTTTCATCGGGGAGAAGAAGCCTTCCCCCGAGTCCATCCTTAACCTGGTGGAGAAAACATTCAGGAATACCCAGACAGCCCAGCTTACCATTTCCCCCGAGTTTACGGTATGCAATGAATGCAATAAGATGACAAGGGGATTAAAAGATGCTTGTGGGCACTGCGGTTCCGAAAGCGTATACGGTATAACGCGCATAGTGGGGTATTTCAGCAGAATAGGCAACTGGAACAAGTCAAAGTTGGGGGAACTGAAAGACAGGCATGAGGGGAAGTATACTTTTAGTGAATCACTATAAAGATAACACCAGGAGAGGGTAGAAGATGAAATTGAAAGTTGCGAAGATTAGTCCCGGAGCGAGAATACCCGAATATAAACACAAGGGGGATGCGGGGATGGATCTCTGTAATTCAGGGGATGACATCGTACTTGGCCCGGGTGAAAGAACGCTTGTGCCGACGGGAATTAAAATTGCGATTCCCGCGGGATACGAGGTGCAGGTAAGGCCGCGAAGCGGCATGGCTATTAAGAAGGGTATTACGGTTCTGAACACCCCCGGGACGATAGATTCCGCTTACAGGGGCGAGGTTAAGGTTATAGTTTTTAATGCAAGCAGGGACGAAGTGCTGATAAAAAAGGACGAACGTATTGCGCAAATGGTGTTGAATAAGTTTGAGGAGATTGAATGGGAAGAATGTGATGAGCTGGATGATACTGAAAGAGGAGCGGGTGGTTTCGGTTCAACGGGAAGCGGCGCTCTATAGATTGCTTAAGGATAGGTTAGTAACACTACACGAGAAAGGAGATGTTGAAATGGCGTTTTTTATAGGCAGGGACAGGGAATCCCGGAGAGCATACGGGTTCAATGAGGTTGCCCTGGTTCCGGGTGATGTAACCATGAATCCCGATGAAGTTGATATTTCATGGAAACTGGGTAAATTGAAGTTTGAAATACCTTTCCTTGCGGCCGCAATGGATGGTGTAGTTGATACGAAGTTTGCCGTTAAGATGGGTAGGCTTGGGGGGCTGGCGGTGCTGAACCTGGACGGCATTCAGGCGAGGTATGATAATCCCAAGGAAGTTCTTCTGAAGGTTGCCAGTGCGCCAAAGGGCAAAGCAACGCAGATGGTGCAGGAGTTCTACAAGAAGCCTATTAAAATGAAATTGATAGCAAAGCGTATAAGGGAAATGAAGAAGCACAATATAAGGACGGCAGTTTCAACGATACCGCAGAATGCCCTGAAGTACGGTAAGATAGCGCAGGATGCGGGATGTGATATATTTGTAATTCAATCAACCGTTACGACCGTAAAGCATATATCAACGAAATATGACGCGCTTGACTTCAGGAAATTCTGCAGCAGCATGAAAATTCCCGTTATAATCGGAAACTGTGTGACCTACAAGGCAGCGCTTGACCTGATGGAGGCGGGGGCGGCCGGGCTTCTGGTAGGTGTGGGCCCGGGGGCCGCGTGCACGACAAGGGGTGTTCTGGGCATAGGAGTCCCCCAGGTTACAGCAACGGTTGACTGCGCCGCTGCAAGGGATTATTATTATAAAAAGAGCAAGAAGTACGTTTCCATAATAACCGACGGCGGCATGGACACCGGCGGTGATATATGCAAAGCTTTTGCCAGCGGGGCTGACGCGGTGATGATAGGGTCGGCGTTTGCCAAGTCAAAGGAAGCGCCGGGAAAAGGATATCACTGGGGGATGGCAACGCCGCACTGGAACCTGCCGAGGGGTACGAGGATTTATGTGGGAACGAGCGGGACGCTGGAAGAGTTGTTGTACGGTCCTGCAACGACGGATGACGGTACCCAGAATCTCGTCGGGGCATTGAGGACAAGCATGGGAAGCGTGGGAGCAAGGGATATAAAGCAGATGCAGTTAACGGAACTTATTATTGCTCCAGCCATAAAGTCGGAGGGAAAGATATTTCAAAAGGCGCAGAGGATTGGAATGGGAAAGTAAGGAGGAAGTGATGAGCCCGACAGTTATCGAGACGAAATTGAATTTACCAAGTTTTATTAAAGGGAAGGTGAGGGATGTGTATGACCTCGGGGATTACCTGTTAATTGTCGCATCCGACAGGATATCCTGTTTTGACCGCATTTTACCGACCCCCATACCGGATAAAGGCAGTATACTTACGCAGATGTCGAATTTCTGGTTTGATTATTTAAAGGATGTCGTGCCGAACCATGTTGTTGCCGTTGATGTAGAAAAATATGCGGATTGGATTGACCGGCCTGAGTGGAAAAAAACGATTGATGAAAACAGGCAGTTGCTTGATAAACGTTCCGTACTGGTCAAGAAGGTTAAGAGGATTAACATTGAATGCGTTGTCAGGGGATACCTTGCGGGTTCTGGGTGGAAGGAGTACCGGGAGAGCGGGATTGTGTGCGGTATTAAGCTGGCTCCGCAGATGTTGGAATCCGCCAAATTAGATGAGCTTATATTTACTCCGGCAACAAAATCCAAGAAAGGCGACCATGACATCAATATCACCGAGAAGCAGATGATAGACAACGTGGGACAGGAACTGGGTACGAAGATAAAGGAAGCAAGTGTCGGGTTGTACAGCAAGGCAAGTTTGTATGCTCTTTCAAAGGGAATAATCATTGCCGATACAAAGTTTGAATTCGGGGTTTGTGATGAAGGGATAATCCTGATTGACGAGGTGCTGACGCCCGATTCCTCAAGGTTCTGGGATAAAGACAAGTATTCTCCCGGGAGCGCTCAGGACAGTTATGACAAGCAGTTTGTCCGTGATTATCTTTTATCGATTAACTGGAATAAAGAACCGCCCGTACCGGAACTGCCCGGTAACATAGTGGAAAAAACCCGGGAAAAGTACCTGCAGGCTTATAGAATACTTACAGGTAAAGATATCAAGGGATAGAAGTAAAATGGAATATTATATTGAAATAGGATATATTGACGGGGTGAAGGATGCCCTGGGTGACGTTGTTATAAAAGACATAGAGGACTTGGGCATAAAAAATGTTGAGTCGGTAAAGACGGAACTGCTTTACCGGATTGACGGGAATCTGGATGAAAAAAATGTGAATATCATTTGTAGGGACCTTCTTTCGGACCCGGTTATACAATGGTATAGGGTTAATGATAAAAAGGACAGCCGGGAGAAATCGGATGGAAAGAAATCCAGCGCGGATGTATTCTATAAGAATGGTGTTACGGATGCGGTTGGCGAGAGCGTGAAGCTCGGCATAAGAGACCTGGGTATAGATGGAACCCGGTCGGTAAAAACGGGAGTCAGGTACAGGTTTACAGGTGAGCTTTCCGATAAGGATATTGAGAAAATATGTCGGTCACTTCTCGCTAATAGCGTTATTCAGGATTACAGTGTAGGGGTAAGTGCGTGCCAAAAATGCTGAAAATAATTAATCTCGTTAAAGCCAGGGATAAAAGACTTATTAAGATAAGCAAGGATTACCTTTTATCGTTGAGCATTGAGGAGATGAGGGCCGTAAGGGGATATTTCCGGAAGCTTGGCAGGAATCCCACGGACGTGGAACTTGAAACGATTGCCCAGACCTGGTCCGAGCATTGCAAGCACAAGGTTTTTACGGGACTTATAGAGTATAAAACAAAAGACGGCACTGAAATCATCGACAACCTGCTGAAACAGACGGTTATGAAAGTCACAAAGGAACTGGATAAGGACTGGTGCCTTTCAGTGTTCAAGGACAATGCGGGGATTATTTCATTTGATGATGATTTTGCCGTGGCTTTTAAGGTTGAAACGCATAATCATCCGTCCGCGCTGGAGCCATATGGCGGCGCCGGTACGGGAATCGGAGGGGTTATAAGGGACATCCTGGGAGTGGGGCTCGGGGCAAAGCCCATTCTAAACACGGATGTCTTTTGTTTCGGGCCTCCGGATTATGATTTTGATAAGTTGCCAAAGGGTGTACTCCACCCGAAAAGAATATGCAAGGGAGTTGTCGCCGGCGTAAGGGATTACGGAAACCGCATGGGGATACCTACGGTGAATGGTTCGGTGTTCTTTGATGAGGGGTACGTGTGTAACCCGCTGGTTTATTGCGGTACGGTGGGTATAATGTCCGGGACAAAGATAAAGAAACAGGTAAAAACGGGAGACCTGGTAGTCTCTGTCGGAGGAAGGACGGGCAGGGACGGGATACATGGCGCAACGTTTTCTTCCTTAAGCCTTGATGAAGATACAGAGGTCAGCGCTGTCCAGATAGGCAACCCTATCATGGAAAAGAAGGTAACGGACACTATTCTTGAGGCGGAAAACAGGGGCCTTTACAGGTCAATAACAGACTGCGGCGCGGGAGGATTTTCATCTGCGGTGGGTGAGCTTGGCGGAGACTGCGGCGTGGAGGTGTACCTTGAAAAAGCGCCTTTAAAGTATGATGGCCTTGCCCCCTGGGAGATATGGGTTTCGGAAGCGCAGGAAAGAATGGTGATTGCGGTTCCGCCCGAGAACCTTGAAGCTATCATGGAAATATTTGCTTCCGAGGATGTTGAGGCAACGGTTATCGGGAAGTTCACCAACACAAGGAAACTGCACATTATGTACAAGGGGCAAACGGTTGCGGCAATTGATATGAAGTTCCTCCATGGGGGGATTCCGAGGGGCAGAAGGAAGGCGGAGTGGCAGGAACCGCGTATTGAGGAACCTGACAGGGATAAAATAAGGAGCGCGAAAGGCCTATCTGAAGACCTTAAGGGTATACTGGCAAGTCCCAATGTATGCAGTAAGGAATGGATTATCAGGCAGTACGACCACGAAGTGCAGGCGGGTACTGTTATAAAACCCCTCCAGGGGAAGTTAAACGACGGACCCGGAGACGCCGCCGTGGTGAAGCCCTTGTTTAATTCAGAAAAGGGTGTTGTAGTTTCAAACGGTATCAATCCCAGGTATGGAACCATAGATCCTTACTGGATGGCTGCGTCCGCTATAGATGAGTCCCTGCGCAACGTTATCTGCGTCGGCGGGAACCTTAAAAAGACAGCGTTGTTAGATAATTTCTGCTGGGGTGACCCGCAGAAACCCGGACAGCTTGCGGGGCTCGTTCGCGCCGCAAAGGCATGCTATGATATGGCTAAGGTCTACGGTACCCCGTTCATATCGGGTAAGGACAGCCTGAACAATGAATACGTTAATAGTTCAGGCAAGAGGATTTCAATTCCCCCGACTCTTCTGATTTCCGCGATGTGCGTGATAGATGATATTAAGCAAACGCTATCAATGGACATAAAGGAAGAAGGGAGCCTGGTATACATAGTTGGTGAAACAAAGAATGAACTTGGTGGGTCGCATTATTATGGTCTGCGCGGACTTGTGGGACGAAATGTCCCGAAGGTTGAACCCGTAAAAGCGAAAAAATTGATGGATTCTTTGAGTTCCGCGATATCCGGAGGATACGCGCTATCCTGTCATGATTGTTCGGAAGGGGGCATAGGGATTGCATGCGCGGAAGCGTCCTTTGCCGGTGAAATCGGCATGGAAATAGATTTGAATAAAATCCCGCGCGCGGAAGATTGCAAGAGCGATGAAATTCTTCTTTTTTCCGAATCCAATAGCCGTTTTATCGTTGAAGTATCAAAAAAGAACAGCGGGGAGTTCGAGAGAATCATGGCGGGAAATGTTTTTGCGCCGATAGGCGAAACGACAGGGAAAGGGTTTTTTGTCGTACGCGGGCTTGAAAGGAATGTGGTGATTGAGGAGGAACTGAAAGAACTTAAGGATTCATGGAAGAGGACGCTCGCGTGGTAGAAATAAATGGATAATCCGAAGGTAATAGTATTAAGGACGGCAGGGACCAATTGCGATATAGAGACATATCATGCTTTCAAAACCGCAGGCGGAAACCCGGAGTTAGTCCATATAAACAGGCTGTTTGAAAAACAGAGAAGGCTTGCCGATTATGATATACTTGCTGTCCCGGGAGGGTTTTCTTACGGGGATGACGTGGCAGCGGGTAAGATACTGGCAAATGAATTGAAACATAAACTCTACGAAGATATAAGAATGTTCGTATCTTCGGGGAAACCGGTAATAGGGATATGCAACGGGTTTCAAGTGCTGGTAAAGGTTGGCGTACTGCCGGGATTCGAAGTTGTTGACGGTGAGCAAAAAGTAACCCTGACATCCAATGATTCGGGCAGGTTTGAATGCAGGTGGGTTTGGCTTAAGAAAAACAATAATAATAAATCATTGTTCTTGGAAGGCCTTAATGATATGATTTACCTGCCTGTTGCCCATGCTGAGGGAAAATTTGTCGTTAAAGATGATAATGTTCTTGGAAGATTAAAAGATAACAACCAGCTGGTCTTTCATTACGTAAACGAAAAGGGTGAGGAACCCATATATCCTTTCAACCCCAATGGTTCAGTGGAGGCCATTGCGGGTATTTCCAACCCACAGGGCAATGTTTTAGGGATGATGCCCCATCCTGAGAGATACACTGTAAAATACCATCACCCGCGCTGGCAAAGGGAAAAACTTCCCGAGGAAGGCGACGGGCTGATGATATTTAAAAACGCTGTAGAGTATGCCAAAACTAACAAATAAATTTGGGGACAAAGAATTTGGGGACACGTACCTAATTATTATAAAAAAACATAATGCTGAACAATTCTTTAGTATAAGAAATAATTAGGTACGTGTCCCCAAATTCCAAGGTACGTGTCCCCAAATTCTCGGAGTTGATATGAATGTTCTTGTGATAGGTTCCGGCGGCAGGGAACATACCCTTGTGTGGAAAATATCCCGGAGCCCGAAAGTTTCGAATATTTACTGCATTCCGGGTAACGGCGGCACCGGGGCGGGGGCTCAGTCAGCGGAAATAGCAGTGAATGATTTTGAAGCGCTTACGGGGTTTGTTAAGGAAAAGAATGTGGGACTGACGGTGGTTGGTCCTGAAATCCCGCTTGTAAAAGGTATTGTTGATTACTTCCAGCAAAAGGGACTGGCGATATTCGGTCCGGACAGAAAGTCCGCTCAGCTCGAAGGCAGTAAGGTATTCTCAAAGAAATTCATGAAGAAACATGGAATTCCTACGGCTGATTTTAAGGTGTTCAGTAATGCCGGTGACGCTCTTTCTTATGTTGACGGGGTTCGGGGCGATAGTTTTTCAGTGGTGATAAAGGCGGACGGCCTTGCTGCTGGAAAAGGAGTGATTGTCTGTGATTCAAAAAAAGAAGCCGCGGACGCGGTAAAGAGAATAATGGAAGCAAGGGAATTCGAAAGCGCCGGTGACAGCATAATAATGGAAGACAAACTGACAGGAGAAGAAGCATCCATGATGGCATTCTGCGATGGCAGGACTATCGTTTCAATGGTATCGTCCCAGGACCACAAACAGGCGTTCGACGGTGACAAAGGGCCGAACACGGGGGGCATGGGAGCGTATGCGCCCGCACCGGTTGTTACGGAGGATATTAATAATAAGGTTAAGACACAGGTGTTTGATAAATTTTTAAAGGGTATCAGGGAAGAGAAGATTGATTTTAAGGGAATAATCTATGCCGGGATAATGATAGATAAGGGGGAAGTTAACGTCCTGGAGTTCAACGTCCGTTTTGGCGACCCGGAAACACAGGTCGTACTCCCGCTTCTGAAGACGGATATCGTTGAAATCATGGAAGCAGTGGTCGACGGAAAGCTGGAGGATGTGAAGGTTGAGTGGAATAAGGGGGCATGCGTGTGCGTGGTGGTTGCTTCGGGAGGTTATCCCGCCAGGTATGAAAAGGGAAAATTGATTTCCGGGCTTGAGGAAGCTTCCGGAATTGACGGCCTCACGGTATTCCATGCGGGGACGAAACTTGACGGAGGCGTGCTGAGCTGGGGGGGCAGAGTCCTTGGGGTAACGGGGGTTACCGAAGACCTGAAGGGAGCAATAGAGCTTGCGTATGAAGGTGTTGGCAGGATTAAATTTGAAAATATGTATTACAGGAAAGATATAGGATGGAAAGGAGTTAAGCATGGTAAGTAAGAAACCATTAGTAGGAATAGTAATGGGCAGTGATTCCGATCTTCCCGTGATGAAGGAAACGGCCCTTATACTTGAGAAATTCAGTATACCTTTTGAGATGGTGATTTCATCCGCCCACCGTTCCCCGGAAAGGACGATGAAATATGCCCAGGATGCCCGCGGGAACGGTTTGAAGGTGATGGTGGTTGGCGCCGGGGGCGCCGCTCACCTTGCCGGTGTCGTATCAGCGATGACTACCCTGCCGGTACTTGGGGTCCCCATGGACACGAAGGCATTAAAAGGAGTTGATTCATTGTTTTCAACAGTTCAGATGCCAAAAGGCGTGCCCGTAGGTACGCTGGCGATAGGCAGCGCCGGTGCCGCAAATGCAGGGATACTTGCTGCAGAAATACTGTCGCTGGAATCTACAGTCATAAGAAAAAAGCTGGATGCGCACAAGAAGGCGCTTGCGAAGTCCGTTTTGGAGAAGTCAAAGAAGCTAAAGAAAACCGGCTATAAAAAGTATAAGAAATAAGGAAAATTATGGCAACAACCTATAAAAACTCGGGTGTCAATATTGACGCGGGGAATGAGCTTGTTAAAAAATTGAAGAAGATAATACCTTCCATAGGCGGCTTCTCCGGCTTGTTTCCTTTAATTGATATAAAGAAGTACACTCAGCCCGTGCTGGTCTGCTCTACGGACGGCGTTGGCACGAAACTAAAGGTAGCGCAACTCGCGGGCAGGAACGATACGGTTGGTATAGACCTGGTTGCCATGTGTGTCAATGATATTATAACTTCGGGGGCAAAGCCGCTGCTCTTCCTTGATTATTTTGCGACGGGCAAGCTGCAGGTTGGTGTCGCCGGGGAGGTTATTAAGGGAATACAGAAAGGATGCAGGCAGTCGGGGTGCCTTTTAATAGGTGGGGAAACCGCTGAAATGCCGGGGTTCTACGGTAAGGGGGAGTATGACCTTGCGGGGTTCTGCGTGGGAATTATTGACAGGAAAAAAATAATAGACGGCAGTAAAATTAAAGCAGATGATTTAATCATCGGCCTGCCTTCCAGCGGCGTTCATAGCAACGGTTATTCAATGGTAAGGAAGGTATTCACCCAGAAGGAATTAAGAAAACACAGCAGGGAACTACTGAAGCCGACCAGGATATATGTAAAGGATGTACTTTCATTGCTGTCGGTAAAAAACTGCGCGGTGAAGGGTATATGCCACATTACCGGGGGAGGGTTCTACGATAACGTTACCAGGATATTACCCCGCGGCCTGGGTATCGAAATTTTCAGCAATTCATGGAAGGTCCCGCAGGTGTTCGGGATTATTCAAAGCAGGGGTAACGTCAGCCGGAAGGAAATGTACAGGACGTTCAATATGGGTATTGGAATGGTGTTAATAGTTTCGCAAAAACAGAGAAACAGGGTTTTTAAGCGCCTTAAAAGCGCAAGGATTATCGGAAGGGTTGTCGGGAAAAAAGGAGTGCGGATTGTCTAAGGTAAAGATTGCGGTTTTTGCTCCGGGAGGGGGGTCAAACCTGCAGGCATTAATCGATGCGGTTGAATCGGGATACATGGATGCGGAAATCAAGGTTGTGGTAAGCAACAGGAAAGAGGCGCTTTCCCTCGAGAGGGCAAGAAAACATAATATAGAAGCTCTTTATATTACACCCGTGGACTGTAAGGACGGCAGAGAATATTTCAATAAAATATCGGAAGAAATGGATAAAAGAGAAATTGATTTAATCTGTCTTGCGGGGTTTCTTTTAATGGTCCAGCCGGAGTTCATAAGGAAATACAGTGGAAGGATAATAAACATACATCCCGCGCTCCTTCCCGGTTTTGGCGGGAAGGGGATGTACGGCCGCCACGTTCATGAAGCCGTTATAAACAGCGGGGTTAAGATTTCCGGGTGTACAGTCCATTTTGTTGATGAGGAATATGACCGCGGCCCTATAATAGTCCAGAGGGTTGTTGAGGTTCTTGATGGCGACACCCCGGAGACCCTGGCTAAAAGAGTGCTCGTGGAGGAGCACAAAGCTTATCCTGAAGCCGTTAAACTCTATGTCGAAGGCAATCTGGAAGTGAAAGACGGGAAGGTAACA
>JAUXDE010000142.1 GCA_030618495.1 Clostridia bacterium | reverse complement strand
GAACATGGGTGTAACCTACACGTTATCCCCGGCTCTTGAGGTCTCGGCAGGCATGCAGTACATGTACTGGCTGCAGAGGTTTAACAATGTGGAAACCTCTCACCTTGCCGGTTTCAGTCAGGCCAATGCGGATATAAAATACTGTCTCGGCGGCTTCCTCACAATAGGAGCAAGGTATTACTATCAATACGCTGCGCCCGAAAGGGAACTTGGCGGCGGTAATGATATTAAAGGATACGCCGTCCTTGATTCAAAAGCAATGTCTATGAGCGTTGGCTACGTGCTGACCGGCGCATACGATGCAGGCGGAACAAACTATGACCCGGGCGAAGTAATAACCGGGGGATTCGGCTTGAAACTCGGCGGGGAGAAGATGAAGTTTCTTTTTGAAATCCGCCTGACAAGCTTTGAAACCAACAAAATTGATACAATTGAGATTCCGGACACTGGCGGTATGACCCTTGATGTTTTTCCCGGCATGATGATGGAACTCGGCAGTGTCAGAATAAAACTTGGAGTGGGTGTTGCGGTTGGCGGCACGGACATTTTCGGTATAAACGGACTTACTTTTGAAACCGAAAACTTAAGGGGTCCCGGCTCTTCCCCTGTTAAATACAGGGAAGTAAGCTACGATATTGCCCCTGTCCTGTCAATCAGTTATGCCTTCGGAGGTTAATAAAATGAAACATGTTAATTGTTTAATAGTGATAATTGCATTAATGCTTTCAACCACATCGTGCCTGGAATTCCTGGAACCGATGAGCGGTTCAAACCAGAAAACCATAATACCCGGACTTACCTCCCCCATAACAGACGAAAGCGAATATGCAAGCAGCCTGCAGGGCATACAGACAGGCAATGACGTGAGTTCGGATATTTTCTCCATACTGGGCCCTCTTGCCGGATTAAACAGCTTAACTGTCTCCGGGTTTTCATTGAAATCATACTCCATAAGCGATATTCAGAACAGCTTGGTAAAATTGGGAGAACATGACCCAAGCGGTGGACATTACAAGGTTGAAGTAGACAATCTTTCAACCAAAGGCGTGACCAAGATATACTTTAAGGATCTAAGCGATAACACCATTTACCTGGACTTGAAATGGGCCGCTTACTATGGCACCGCGGGCCAACCCGTTTATGTATATGAAGCCAAAACCACCAGTTCCACAATAGCCGACGCCATGATAACCCCATCCTTTGAAGCCCAGTACCTACCGGGGCCGTGGAGGAAGTTCAGCAACGGACAGCCTATTGACCCGGTTGATGATAACTGGATGATGGTAAGTAATTCTGATTTTACCAGTTTAACCTCTCTTCCCTCAGGAATCGGCACCTTCCTTAAGAACCAGCTGCTATCGTATGCCTCAATGCACATTATAGTCAATGCCCGGCAGTCAGACAGAACCATTAAAATGGACTATACTGTAACAATGGGCGCGGATTTCGTGCCTACGGATGAGAACCCTGTAATCCAGGAAGGAAGCGGGACAATAACCTTCACGGAAGAGAACCTGGTATTGGACATAACCAGTTATAAAATATATATAGGAGAAAACGGCCCTGTCAGAGGAACGGTTGAAACATCCAGGAGTGACGGTTTTTCAACAAAAATGACATACGCTTCCGACGGAAGCTCCTACGGGACGATCTATAAAAACAATAAACAGGTTGCAACGACGAGTATAAATGCTGACGGCAAGGGAACCTACACGGATTCATCAGGAAAGACCTACCCGATAAACTAATTTCATACTACTATTCAACAATACATATAGATTAAGTATACTTGTGATTTGTAAATAGAATTTAACCGGCGGGAGAACTGCTTTATTTCTTCAATAGTCCATACAACGAAACCACTTCATTCTGGGTAAGCGCTTTCTTGTAGATTTGAACATCATCTATCCAACCTTTAAAAAACCCCTGTTCCTGTAAACAATGAGAGCCCAGGCTGTAATGAGGGTTTCCGCCCGAATCAATCACATCACCGGCAGTCGTATCGTTGCCTGTGAATCCCTTTAATCCTCCCCCTTCATCAACGATATAAAGCTTGAACTTGCCTTCCCCGCTGTGATCCCTCACTCCAACTATGAAATACCATTTATCTGGAATTGCGGTAGTAGTAGAACTAGCAGAAGTATAACCGAAAATATCATTCTGGTGACATCCGAACCTCAGCCACTTTACGCCGCTCTCAGATTTCAGGTATAGTTGAAATCCTTTATATAAGGATTCCGTGGCATAATTACAGTCAATAAGCTGAGCTGTGGCGCTCATTTCATCTGAATCAAACTTGACATTCATAACCACCGAAACATCCGTATCCCCCGTAAACGCGTCCAGCGTCCCGAGGTCTACGTAATCATCGCCGTCAAATTCCAGGCAGTAGTTGCCCGTAGAAACCTCCACCCTCACCGGGGAGGCGGCGCCCGCGCCGAAAGTCCCGTCGTTATTCCCCTTTATATCTACAATCGTGGCGGTTCCCGTTGAAGTATCCATATCCCACCCGGATATCATTGATTTATCAAGATCCAGCATGACGAATGTAAAATCCACGCTGTCCATTACACAGGCCGCCGGACTATCGGGGGTGGTCACGATAACTTCTTCGACCTGGGTGTAACCTCCGGTTGAAACCGTAACAGAATAAGTGCCCGGGGAAACGTCATTGAAACCGTAGCTTCCATTCGAATCCGTTCTTTCGGTTTGATCGGAAACCCCCAGAAACTCATCTTCACTGGAAAGGATAACATCTACACCTTCAATCCCTTTATCATTACCGTCTGAAACAATCCCGTTAATCGTTCCACTGCAACCCGGGGGGTCATCACTCCCGACAGTAAAAGCAATAAGCAAAATTGACAGTAAAATCAGCTTCTTTTTCATTTTTTTCTCTTGTGTTTTACTTGGATAAAATTATACCACACAATTCTAATATTGTCAATCTAAATCATAAAACAAAAACGTCCCCAAGGGGATTTGAACCCCTGCTACCACCTTGAAAGGGTGGTGAGCTAACCACTACTCCATGGGGACATTAATCATTAAATATACATTATATTACTGTTTATCTTAAGTATAAATCTACATTCACCCTGTCAACCATCATAATGGGGGATTCAACTCTTGGCGGAACCTTCTCTTCTTTTATCATACTGCGAAGAATGGTTTTCACCAGAACCTTGCCCATTTCAATCGGGTTGGCATTCATGGTGGCTGTTATAAGGCCGTCTTTTACGCTTTGGAGTCCGTTCTTGCTTCCGTCAAGGCCTACAATGAATATTCTACCATTTTTTCCCATATTCTTGACAGTTATTCCGGCGCCGATAGCCATTTCATCGTTCAATGCGAATATAGCATCAATATTATGATGTTTATTAAGGATATCCTTTGTAATTTTTATAGATTGATTCCTCATCCAGTTAGCTGATATTGATTTAACAACTTTTATCCCGGGATGTTTTTTCACTATTTCCATAAACCCCTTTTTTCT
>JAUXDE010000034.1 GCA_030618495.1 Clostridia bacterium | reverse complement strand
ATTTCATTGTCCGGGTCAACTACAATGACCTTTTGCCAGTTGGAAATCGCCTCTTTTGTCCTGCCCTTCATGTAAAGCTGGTTTCCCTCAGAAAGATATTTATCAGCCTTTTCACTGTTTATATCCATTACCGCCCTGCCGACGGATTTACCCTTCATCCTTGCATAGCCTGACTGCTGAACGGATTTACGGATAGCCTTCTTTGATAACTGGTTCGAGTAAACCCCGGAAGGCACATATTTCTCCATCTCTATTTTCTTTTTCTCATCTACCGCCGCATTTATCTTGCTGTACGCCTGCATAAGCGAGTTTGAACTTTCTAATAATTTCTCATCCCTTTGCCTGGCGGATTCCTCCATCACCACGGAAGCCTGACTTAAAATCAGTTCCCTGGCTTCCTCGTTCTTCCCTTTACTCATCATCTCCGAGGCGGTCTTCATAACCTCGGCCGATTTTATCAGTTCCGCCTCTCTCTTCACTTTTCTATCAACACCGCTTCTCCATATCTTTTTATCCTTTGTCATTTCCAGTTTCACGGCCTGGATTTCTATAACCTGTTTCTCGGTACTTCCCGTGTCCCCGTACTCAACCGTAACTTCAGCAAGCCGGATTTCACCCTTCCCATTTTTTGGCGGGAGGAGTTCTACTATGATGGACCTCTTTTCCCATTCGGAAAGCGAAGATATGCCGAAAAAAACATCGTTACCGTCCTTCTTCGTCTCATAACCGAAAACCCTCTTCACCCTGCAGCCCACCCCGGGCCTGATACTCAGGTTTATATTGGTGGCTACCGCTTTCAACAATCCCCTGAATTCATTGGCAAATATTTCCGTAGCCCTTTCGGGGGTATCAATGAAATAATAATTCCCTTCCCCGAATTCAGACAAATCCAGCATTAACTGCTCGTTGTAGGACTGTCCCACTCCCATCGTTGTCAGGGTTTTCCCCTGCCCACCGCGATCCTCGGCAATCCGGCACAGGACTTCCGGCCTTCTCTCGCCCTTGTTGGCAAGTCCATCCGAAAGAAGGATGACCCTGTTAATGAATTTTTCCGAAAAATTCTTCCCCACCTCCTCATAGCCCTTCATCAGCCCCCCGTGAAGATTGGTTGAAGAACCCGGGGTAAGCCCTTGAATTATTTTTCTTATTTCATCCTTGTTTTTAACCCCGGAAGCTTTATGCGGAACGTTAACACTTGAATCGTAAGCCACGATGGAAACAACGTCTTTGCCGGAAAGGTTGTCAACCGCCTCCATGACGGCCTCCTTCACGTACTCCAGTTTGCCCTGGATGCCCATTGAGCCGCTCTTGTCTATGACAAAAGAAATATTAAGAGGAACCTTCTTCCCCGTCCTGCCCCTCTTTCCGCTCTGCAGGATAATCTGAAGGTATACTGGCTTCTTAGCGCCTGCCAGGCAGTACGAGTTGTCGGGGATAAGTTCAAGGTTTATGGTCTTTCCTTCCGGGGGAGGGGTTACCTCCGGCTCATCCGGGTCTTCGGCGGGATACAGGCTCCTGATTATCTTCCTTCCCATAATTTCACAAACTCCGTCCGCAAGGTTTATCTTATAGATATAAGCTTTCTGAGCTGCCGCTATTTCACCTGTTTTAACATTAAGCAAATGTGAATCAATGCGTATCCTGCCGCCCGACAGGCTAATGGAGCCGAGAAGAAGGTGACTGACCGGAAGCAGTTCTCCCAGTTTTTTAATCTCCTCCTGCTCTATCAGTCCGGTAAGAACCAGCCTGTGTTCATCAAGAATTTTATTAAGCCTCTCTCTCTCAATAACCTTTATCCTTGATTCCCCGAGAAGTTCCGTAATAATATAATTGGGAACCGTCTCCTCAAGTACGTAATACTTATTCTTGCCCGTAAGGTTCTGGAACTTAAGAACGGCAATGTTTACCTCCCCGGCCGCATATGTCAAAACCTGTCCCGCAGCAAGAACAAGAAGAACCATTATTGGCAAAATCATCTTTTTTTTATAATTCATTATTATCTCCCGAACGGTCTTCTTATTTAAACCATATTTAAACTTATATTTCAAGTGATTCTTTCCTGAAGCCTTCGGAATCAGGACTACCCCCAAAGACCTTACTAAAATAAATAAATATTCTTTTTTTCCTTTACATTGTTTACGCACTTATGTATAATTCGCTTTCGTAATTAATAATTAAGGAAAACGTTATGACAAAATTACCAGACTTGATTATCGGAGATTTGAAAATAAACCCTCCGTTTATTCAGGGAGGAATGAGTGTAAGGATATCAGGCCCAAAACTGGCCTCCGCAGTTGCCAACGAAGGGGCTGTGGGTATCATTTCAACCGCTCTTATTGGCGGTATCAAGAGCCACCTGTCACTTATTGAATCAAAAACCTCCGATATAAAGGAAATGCTTGAACAGATAGACGTGGCAAGAACAATTACTGCGGGGGTAATTGCGGTGAACGTTATGGTTGCCGTCACGAATTACTCCGCGCTCGTGAGCGCGGCTGCGAAGCACGGTGTAGACATAATTTTTTCGGGAGCGGGACTGCCGATGGACCTGCCTAAGCTCGTTGAGGGAACTAAAACCAAAATATGCCCCATCGTATCGTCAGGAAGGGCAGCGGAACTGCTCTGCAGGAATTGGTCAAGAAAATACAACCGTCTCCCCGATGGTATCGTTGTTGAAGGGCCGCTTGCCGGGGGACACCTTGGCTTTAAACCCGAAGAACTTAAAAATGAAAATACGATGCCAAAGCTTGAAGACAAGCTTGTCGAAACCATTAAAGTTGCGGAAAAATACGCCGGCAAACACGGCAAAAAAATACCCGTAATCGCCGCCGGAGGCATATTTGACGGCAAGGATATCGCCAGAGTAATCAAGTTGGGCGCATCCGGAGTACAGATGGCCACAAGGTTCGTGTGTACTCATGAATGCGACGCGGCAGAAGAGTTCAAGCAGGCGTATATAAACGCGAAAAAAGAAGACATTATTGTTATTAAGAGCCCCGTAGGCATGCCAGGCAGGGCATTACGCAACGAATTCCTTGCCAAGGCGGAAAAAGGAGAGATTAAATTCAAGTGCCACTACCAGTGTCTGAAAACATGCAACCCAAAAAAATCGCCTTACTGCATCGCCGATGCATTGATTAACGCTTCCGAGGGAAAATTAGAAGGCGGTTTTGTATTCGCCGGCTCAACCGCCTACAGGGTGAATAAGATAATATCGGTGAAAGAACTCGTAAAAGAACTGAAAGAGGAAGCGGAAGCCAACCTTTAAAAAATAGGGACGGTTCTGATTTTTGATTACTGTCAAGAAAATCAGAACCGTCCCTATTTTTCTACCATTTTTTCAATATTTCCCTGGTTATTTTTCCCGACATATTATACTTACTTTCAGGAAATTCGGGAAATGACTGGGCTTCAATCACGCGAGGTATTCCATTTTTTGAAAACATCACGTCAATACCCGCCAGGTTAAGGTTCAACGCCTTCGCGGCCCTCACCGCGTATTTCTCAGCGCGGTTTACGTACATAGCAGGGATCGTTTTTATGAAACCCGTCTTCTCCTTGGCGCCACCCTGCGTTATATTGGTTACAACCCGGCCTGCCGCGGCGCTTCTTATTATTACGTGTTTTACCTTTCCGTAAATCACGTAATACCTTATATCGAATTTCTTGCCGTCTATCATATATGGGCTTATAGCTTCTTCAATTACCAGGTCCTTCCCGAGCAGTTTCCTCAAGAAACCGCTGTTTCCGGTAATATCTTTAAACCTCCACCCGTAATCGCCCTTCCTGCTTACAATGCTGCCGCCCCTGTATATGAAATTTGTAAGCCACTTTCCCTTCTCAAGCCTTGTAATACCCTTGCCATTGGCGCCGAAATTCACTTTAAGATAGAGTTTTTTTCCCTTGTTTAACAACCCGATAATGTCATTGTATTTTCTTGTAGAATAACTTCTTGGAACGGGCACACCGGATTTCTTAATAACCTTTTTCGTTAATTCCTTGTCCCTGTCAATTTTAACGGCTGCAAACGAGTTCACATAACTCATTTCCTTGCCGCGGTATTTTTTCCTGATTGTTTCCCTTATCCTGTCCAGGTAATCATGAAACATTTCAATGCATTTTCTATCCCCGTACACACGTCCCTTCACAAAACGTTTCTCTATTTCATTGTCCCAGTAATCAAGGGGGAAAAAAAGAAGTATCATGATTTTATTTGATTTTATATCCGGAAGGTTGCCATT
The DNA here is from genome assembly GCA_030618495.1 of Clostridia bacterium. Lineage (GTDB taxonomy): Bacteria > UBA6262 > WVXT01 > WVXT01 > JAUXBS01 > JAUXBS01. Next base: position 10,703 of record JAUXDE010000034.1, on the reverse strand, counting down.
AATGACAGTATTGTACCGTACTGTCCTGAAGTCAATATTTTTGTTAATAAAAACATTTCTTTTTCTCTTAAATTTCAGGAAAGACTTTCTATCACTATGGTCTCCGATTACAAGAATTGTTTTTTTACGAAAGGGTTCTGGTTTATTCATCAGTTCCTGGATAAATTCAAAATAGTCAGGTTGCCGTTTTTTGCTATATCAAGAACAAGCGGCAGCAGTTGTTTGGAATACCTTCGTGAACTTGAGATGGGAACCAGGGCAGGATAACCGTAAATACAGACATGCTTGATACCGTCTATTTCAAACCACGGGTCATTCGGATAGGTCTGCCTGCAGGTTTCAATCGGGTTCGGGGAATCAACCGAGATATCAACAATAACCGCTCCGGGGTTAAGCAGTTTTAGCATCTTCCTCGTGATAACGTAGTCCCTCCTCATCCTGTGGTATTTCGGCCATTTAATTCCGTTAACCAGGATATCCTTATTTTTCAGATGATACTTAACGCACCTGTATTCATCCTTCCTTAATATTTTCACTTTTGCGCCCAATCTATTAGCAATGTTTATTGCCCCGCTTGAAACTCTTCCGTAGCCCAGTATCAGCACCCCGCACTCCCTGGGTGATTTCAAGACAAGATTGAAACCGAATAGCATTGCCTGTTCCCCTGTCATGTCAGTGCAGTCTACAGTCCTTTCGTCATAGTCATTGACAATTCTTTCCATTGCTATGGCTTTTATCTTCTGTTTCTTTATTATCTTGATCCTGTGGGTATTCTGCTCAAGATGCAGCATGCTGAAAAGTATACAGTTTTTCATCATCAGGAACTCGTTATCCGAAGGCGCTGTTAGTTTTATAATCATCTTCTGCGAAAAAACATCCTGCGGGTCACTCACTATCGTAGCCCCTGCCTTTATATATTTTGAATCATCAATAAAGATGCCCTCACCAAGGTCCTTCTCCACTAAAACCTCGTGGCCTGCCTTTACGACCTTCCTTACGTCATCAGGAAGCAGTACGGCCCTCTTGTGAGGACCTGCCAGTTCCCTTTCTTTTGCGATTCCTATTTTCATTGTTATTATATCCTTATTATCCAGAACACTTAATCTATATTAAGTTTAATACTATATAATAACTAAATTAAAGTCAACTATAATAGTATTAATTGCTTTTATTAGATTTATAGTTTCTAAATTTTGAGGTTTGGAACTATATTTCTTCCGGAGGCACCTCTTTGACTTCATCTGTTTTAGGAACTTCAGGCTCTTCCGGCGCGCCTGATACATCAGGCTTTCCGGGAATCTTTACTGTTTCCGCCTGGTCAAGCAGCTTGCGGTAAACAAATGCCATGGCAATCATTGACGTAGGTATAGTTGCAAATAACCCTATCCCGAAACAGAGCGCGCCAAGTAAGTTAATAAGTATAAGTAACCCGTATAAGGTAGCCAGCTCCCACTTCACGCCTTTTGTCAGCTCGGCGCTTTTCCTAAGCGCCTCCACGGGGCCAACTCCCCTATCAATAATCAGGTAACTGACAAACAGGTATTTGAACGACCAGACAATTCCCGGCACAACCAGAAGCAGTAGACCGCCGCAAACTATGAGAAAATAAAGAATTGAGCCGGTAACGTATTTAAAAAACAGGTGGACACGGGAAAACAAATCGGAAAACTTACCTTTCTCGTTGTCGCAGTAGCGAAGCGAAATCCTTAACAACCCCATCCCAAGTATTGTCGATATAACCTGTGTGATAGGAATGGTTACGGAATACAATACAGGGCTTCTATTCTTGAAAAACTCCTGCGCAGCCGCCGGGATAGCGTATAACAATCCCGCTACAACCAGAAAACCGATGAAGAAACCGATATTATCCTTCATCGTCTTCCATCCGAAATTTATCGCCTCATTCGTGGAAAACTGTTGTTTTGCCATAATAGTACCTCCTGTTTAATTTAAGCATATTCAAGCCGGTATTTAAAGACAAAAAAAGAATGGTTTTTACTTTTTTTTCAGTTCACTGCTGTATATAGAAAGCACCTTCCGCCTATACTCCGCGGGTAGGGTGTCCCTGCTCTGTATTGTCATGAACTTTCCGTGCAGGTATTTCTCCCTTGCCCTTGCCTCATTTAAGAACTTCTTTTTGAACTTATCAATTAAATATCCTCTTGTACCGTTCTTATACGCAAGGTAAAAGGAAAAGAGCTGTTCGTCCCTCGCCTCACCGCTCTTCTCGTAACAGTCCCTCTGGCTACCCTTAAACAGCGTGTAAAGCGGCTCGGAGTTCCTGTCCAGCATACTCTTGTTTATACCACAGGCAGCAGGGTCCACCCCGACCGCCCTCATCATGAGGGCAAGCCTGGCGCACTTATTGCACGCGCAGCACCACCTCCGCTTCAAGCGCGTGGTGTTTATGCAGTCGCAGGATATTTCATGCCTGCCGTAGGCGGCGTACCTGCGGTGAAGCAGTTTGATAATAGCGATGTTGCTCAAGGGCTCTATAAAACTTGTGACACCGACTTTCCCTTCCGTCGCAAGTCCCAGGGCGCCGCTCAGGTGCATTGTCCCCTCCGCGCTCTGGTCATAAGAAGGGTACGCAAGGTAGCCGTCCTTGTTAATAAAAGAGTAATTCATGTTATGCTGGTTCCCCAGCACTACCCATCCCGCCTTGAAATAATGCGCAACGGGAAGAGCAGCGAAGCAGAAACCGGTAATCATGTGGGCATAGCCCGCGCAGCTCTCCTCGGTGTCCCAGTACTCAAAATCGTTAAGGTTTTCAAGCTCGTTGGTCACCACCAGGACTTTTAATCCGAATTGACGGGATATCCTCTTTATGCATTCAAGTTTTAACCTGTTCTCATCGGGACTTACCGTATCATTAATATAAACACAGACAGGGTCAAGCCCAATATCCCTGCACACTGCGAGGGTAAGCAGGCTGTCCTTCCCGCAGGAAAAGGGAATGACCACCCTGTTTTTTACGGTCTTCCCTTTATAGAACGGCATTTTCATCAGGTTATCCCGGAACTTATACCTGATGCTCATGAAATGGCTGATGGTTTTTGAAGTGGATGGCCTGTAATCCTCAATCGCAGAGGGAATGTTCCTTATCACCATGTTACGGAAGAACTGGCCCAGTACCGGCGGCGAAGTGTTGTACTCCACTTCCTTCGCGCCGGAAACAAGCGGCATACTGAGCGTCCCGAGGAACGCGAGGTTATCAAGAAGGAAATCCCTTGACCCGGCGGGGTATGATTCCCAAATCCCGTCCGGATAAATCAGCCTGAACTTCCTGGCGCGAAAACTTGCCTGGAACCCTTTCTTCCGGCCGCTGAAAACCAACCTGCCGGTAATTCCTGTTTTTTTTACCATGATTATATTTTGCTCCTTAATAATTTTGGTATATTGCTTTCCTACATAGTCCCCGTTCTACCCCGAACCGCCGCTTAATAAGGGATTTAACCTGTAGACAACCGTCCACCTGTCGCTGTAAACGGGTGTTGTATGTTTTTCAAGAAATCCCCCTATTAACATCAGTGAGTTCTTATCCTTTAGAATTGATTTTATGATAACCTGCGGCGGCGTGGTCAGAAATCCGGAAGTAGTTGCCAGGTATGAAACAAAAACTAACCCTAAAAACAGCGCAACGCCTGCGGTAATAAATTGCTGTAGTAGTTTACGGTTTTTCATCAGAACTCTGCGCGTTCTTACTTCAAGCCGTTAATCTTGGTGTTACTTCTTTTCTATAGAAATAAGCTCCACCGTAAAAATAAGGGTGGCATTGGGCCCTATATTGCCTCCCGCCCCTCTTGTACCATAGGCAAGCTCAGATGGGATAAATAATTCGCATTTTGAACCGGCCTTCATGAGCTGCAGCGCTTCAGTCCATCCGGGAATTACCCCGCCGACGGGAAACGTTGCCGGGCTTCCCCTGTCATAGGAACTGTCAAACACGGTTCCGTCAATCAGTTTGCCTTCATAATGAACCGTTACCTTATCATTTTTTCCGGGCTTAGCGCCTTTTCCTTCCTTTATTACCCTGTATTGCAGTCCGCTTGAAGTAACTTTTATGCCCTTTTCCTTTTTATTCTTCGCAAGGAATTCCTCTCCTTCTTTCTTATTCTTCCCTTCCGACTCACTCCTCTGTTTCGTCATTTTTTCCCGCTGTTCTACCTGGAATTCCTGTAAAACATCTTTTATTTCATCTTCCGTCAGCAACGATTTTGCATCTCCGGCCGCCCCCTTGATTCCCATGAGAAGAGCATCAAAATTCATGTCAATAGACTGTTTCTTGAAACTGCTTCCAATATCCCACCCGATGGAATAACTCACCTTATCCTTCTTGGTTTTCAGTGATTGTTTTGCGCACCCTGATTCCACAAGGGCCAGCCCGACAACAAAAAGCATTACAGCAAAAACAACAAGATTCTTTTTCATTATTTCTCCTTTTATCTGAACCTTAACAAAGATTAATAATGCATTATAGCATAATTAGTTTCTTAAAACATTAAAATAATGCTTCTCTATCTTTAAAAATATATATTTGATTATGTGTAACAAAGTTGTTATAATTACACACTATTAAACGTTCAGGAGGAATAACATGTTAAAGCATATAATGAAACCGGAAATCAAGGAACTGATAGAAAAACGCGACTGGGCTACATTAAGGGAATCCCTTGTCGACTGGGACCCCCCGGAAATAGCCGAGTTACTGCTGGACATGGACATTTCAGAGCGGTTCCTGTTTTTTCGTTCACTGTCCCGGCAGCTTTCTTCGGAAGTTTTTTCCCACCTGGACCCGGAAGACCAGGACGACCTTCTGTATAACATGACTGACCAGGAAACACGCCAGATACTTGGAAGCTTGAGTCCCGATGACCGCACGGCGCTGCTGGAAGAACTTCCTGCGGCAATGACAAAAAGGCTGCTTACACAGCTGAACCCGGAAGACATTGAAGAGGCGCGGCAGCTGTTGGGCTACCCCGAAGAAAGCGTTGGAAGACTTATGACCCCGGATTACATAGCCGTGCAGCCGGACTGGACGATAAAACAGGCGCTTGAAGAAATCCGCAAGCACGGGAAGGACAGTGAAACAATAAACATGATTTATGTCGTAGACAACTCCGGAAAGCTCCTTGATGATATAAGGTTGCGCCTCTTACTGCTTTCCGAGCCTTCCGTTAAAATTAAGCAAATCATGGATTATTCCTATCGGAGCTTGTCGGCATTCGATGACAGGGAGCAGGCCGTTCATGAAATGAAACAGTCCGACCTCGTAGCGCTGCCCGTGGTGGATTCCGACGGTATACTGCTGGGTATCGTAACCGTTGACGATGTCATGGACGTGGCTGAAGAGGAAACCACCGAGGATATGCATAAGACCGCATCACTGTCTCCGCTGGAAATGAACTATCACAGCGCCAGTATATGGCGGCTATACACCAAGCGGATAGGCTGGCTGGTAATACTTGTGCTCATGAGCCTGGCATCATCGGGAATAATCGCCGCCTATGAACGCACCCTCACCGCCGCAATCGGACTGGTGCTGTTTATCCCGCTCTTGATAGGCAGCGGTGGAAACACGGGCTCCCAGTCGGCAACCCTGATGATACGCGCCCTGGTCACAGGTGATGTAAGACTGTCCCACTGGACAAGAATTCTTGTAAAGGAACTGAGCGTCGGGTTACTTCTGGGCGGTTCACTCGGACTGATCAGCTACGGAATCGGGCTGGCAAGAGGCGGATTCCAGCTTGGATTGATAGTAGGGCTGACAATGATAACCATAGTCCTTGTGTCAAACATCATAGGAATGCTGTTACCGTTCCTGCTGGTAAAACTTAAGATGGATCCTGCCGTGGCAAGCAATCCCCTCATGTCGACAATTGCCGATGTTTCCGGTTTATTTATCTATTTCTACATTGCCACCCTGGTTCTGAGGATATAACAGGAAAGTAAGCTGGCCGGCCGGAGCAAGTCCTCTTCACGGCGCCATGCGCTAATATATCGGATATATCATTCCAAAAGAATCCATATAGGTACCTGTGCCGTCAGCGTCTAAGAAGATATCTGCGACAAAATTACCGTCTTTGTAAACTTTACCGGAGGAAGTTCCGTCACTGCTGTATGTCATGGTTGTTGTGAAACCGTCGGTTTTGGTGGTGGTAATTGTTCCGCTGATGGGCCCGTTTGCTCCTATCTCAATATCATAATCGTTAATCGTTAACACTTCACCACCCGGGAATGTTACTGTCCCGTATCCTTTCTGGCGGGCGGATTTTTCCGTATTTTCTAGAAATTTTCATGTCTTCTTCATCCCAGCCGCCACAAACTAAACCTTTGCAAGGATAACAGTATAATTCTTGCCGTAAACCTTGGCGCACTTCGGACAGGTAGTATAGAAGAAATACATCTTCTGAATTTCTTTGCCTTTTGATTTGACATGACTCTTCATTTCCCGGGTCCATTTTCCCATATCCTTATATGAACCTTCAAACACCCTTGAAAGAAAAGTTCCCGACATCTTATCCATTTCTGCTCCCGGAACTTCCTTGCTGACAGAAACCCAAACATTTGCTCCCCATGGAGATTCCTCATCAGAGAGTACGAGTTGTTGAGGGCTGCGGCTGCCTGCTGACTCAATCTTCTTCATGCTTCTTACCATAACCTTGCCAAAATTTAATGGAATGTGCATAAAACTCCTGACGCGGTCTTTAAGAAATAGTTTGTTGTCCCATACCACTTCCTTGTCCTGCCATGGTTCAGGATTGAACTTCGGGCAACAACCCGTTTCCGGCACTTCATTAGGCTTATCCATTTTATACCTCCCATAATATTTACTTCAATTATTAGACTTCACTACAGATTAGAAAATCATCTGTTTTATTTACATCTTCAGCAATTCCAATAACTTGTATACAAGAATGGTAGGCCAGACAATAGCTTTTAATACACCTAACACCCCGTTCCAGAACGAAGTTGCATGCTGAATGAAATAAACAGCCGAACCGATAAAACCCATACAGTAAACGGCGCTTGTAACATCATTACATTTTACTGCTTTCTTTTTCGGGATACAACACGCTTCTTTTGCTTGTGGATTTTTGTCATTTTCCATTTTTTGTCCTCCTTTATTATTTGAAGATTACGCTATAATCAATTGAAAATAATCACGAGTCTCGTGGAATCACTTCTCACAAACTCCCCTGTCGGAACAGGGAAGGGTATCACAGTTCCCGGCGCTGCCGCAGCAGGGCAAATCGCCAGCCCTGTTATCCGAAGAAGAAATACTACATACCGAAGGTATCCTGACCAGCTGACTGCTACCGCAATGTTTACATACCTTTTTTTCCTCGCCTGCGCCGACACCTTCAAGAAAATCGGTTACTCCCCGGCATTTTTTGCAGCTATACTCGTATATGGGCATCTTAATCTCCTTTTATCTTTAAATCACCTATTAAGTCCTTGCTGTGTCGTTCTTATTTAGCAAGGTAATGCCTTCTTCTTTCTTCATCAAACTTTTCTATGGCATACCTGAGCATGGTCCTGGGCATTTTCCTATAGTATTTGTCCAGGAATGCTTCTTCCGTATCCCGGTCCCTTTTGCCTAATTCCCTTAACATCCAGCCCACGCCCTTGTGTATCAGGTCATGACTGTCAAAAAGGAGTATTTCAGATATTTTTAGGGTATCTTCATACCGGCCGTTTCTTATAAAGGTAAATGTTGAAAGTATTGATATTCTTTTTTCCCACAATTTTCTTGATTTTGCCAGTTTATAAAGAATCCCTCTTGGTTTATCAAGCAGATAATCACCTACAATATGCGGCGCAGAAAGGTCAACCAGGTCCCAGTTGTTGATATTATCGGTATTGGCAAGGTAAAGATTAAATATTTCTTTTTTGTTTTCTTCCCTGTTATATTTTCTGACAAGAATAAAAATCGCAACCATCCTGTGTTCATGAATCCCGCTGTTAAGGAGTGCTTCGGTATCCTTTAATGAAAGGTCCCTGTACTTCCCGGCTATCTTCCTTAGAACGGGCACTTTTATTCCAAGGAAAACATCCCCTTCGCCGTATTCCCCTTTCCCCGTCTTGAAAAACCGCTGGAGGATCTTTGCCTGCGAGGGGTCGGACAGTTTCTTTAATTCATTCTTTAGTTGAGTTAATGTGGGCATGTTTGTTGTCCTTTTTATCTGTTACCTACATTAAAAAATTTATCAACTTTTTCTGTTGAAAACTGAACACTCAGGAACAAGCCGACATTTAGTGAATGACTTATTAAAAACATTTCATTGGTATTAGGCGCTAAACGTTCACCATCAGAAGATCCCCCATCAAATCTCTGGTAAGTTCCGGTATAATTGAATTCAAACATGAAGTATTTGAACAACCTCATGTCAATTCCTACCCCATAACTGGCTCCAAACATACCAAATCTATTCTGCTCATCCGCTATAAAATCAGACAAGTGAAAACCTAAATGTATATACGGCATGATATCATTAGTGATCTGCCTAATATATTTCATGTTGAAACTCCCCCAGTTATAGCTCAACTGCTCAAAAGAATTATCTCCATGATCCCAGGAAATCGCAGGTCCTTCTTCAACATCACACGCCACTCTACTGAGCGGGTATCTTATTTCCAACCTGAAGGCGTCTATCTGCCCAAATCCAAATCTGAGCAATGGCAGCCCCTGTCGCGGTATCAGTCCTGAGCCATCGAGAACCATGCTATCCAAGAAGGAATACTCTATACCCGCATAATAATCAGTTTTTTTATCCCTGTCAAAACTCTCAAGATAATTTGCCAAACCATAACTAACGAAATTCTGAATCTTTGCATTTATTTCATCTTTCATATTTGATAAGTAAACATCAAGCTCCTGCCTGGCAGCTTCTAATAAACCCTTCTTCCTTATTAATTCCATTTTTTCTTTTACTGCCGGGTTAACAGTTCCCCTGGTAATTTCCAGCTTTCCTTCCTTTAACTCAATTTTTGCAATCCTCATATTTATTTTCTTTAAAGCTTCCGCTATAGCTCTTTTAGCTTTCTCTAAATCCTTTTTCTCTGCACCGTATAATGAAGACACGCAAATTGAAACCATAATAATAACTATTAGGATCCTACTTGTTGACCTAACCCTTCTTTTCATATGTGTCCTCTGAAATAAGAATCTCTATTTTATTACATCATTGGCAAGTTCGCCGCCCCGCTTGCCGGATTCATATTCCCCGATGTTATCATAGGTCGTATCGGCGATATTAACCAGCGCCTCTTTTGTGAGAAACGCCATGTGGCTGGTTATCAACACGTTGTTAAATGTCGTAAGGCGCGCCAGGACCTCGTCGTGTATTACGCTATCGGAGAAGTCCTCGAAGAAGTACTTGCTTTCTTCCTCGTAAACATCAAGCCCGGCGTATCCAATCCGGCCGTTTAACAATCCCTTGATTAACGCCCTGGTATCTATGAGCCCTCCCCTGCTGGTATTTATTATCATTACCCCCTTCTTCATTTTGTTTATGGCTTCCCTGTCTATGAGGTGATGGCTTTCCCTGGTCAGCGGCGCATGAAGCGAAATAATATCGGATTTTTTAAATAAATCGTTAAGCTTCACGTATTTAACCTGCCCCGTTGACGCCAGCGCCTTATCGGGAAACTTATCAAAAGCCAGGACCCTGCAGCCAAAACCGCGCAGGATATTAACAAGGCACTTCCCTATCTTCCCGGTGCCTATAACCCCCACGGTCTTATCATGCATATCAAAACCCACCAGGCCGTTTAATGAGAAGTTGCTCTCCCTCACGCGGGAGTGCGCCTTGAAAATCCTGCGGTTCAACGCCATCATAAGGGCAACGGTGTGTTCCGCAACCGCGTAAGGAGAATAAGCGGGAACACGGGTAACGCTTATCCCGTGCGCGGCGCACGCCTTGACATCAACGTTGTTGTAACCGGCGCACCTCAGCGCTACCAGCTCCACACCCAGCCGGCTTAACTGCTTGACAACGGCCGCGTTAACATTGTCATTGACGAATACACATACAACCTTGAACCCCGAAGCAAGAGAAACAGTATCGGTATTAAGACGCGGCTCATAGAATTTCAAAGCGTAGCGGTCCTTGTTCTGCCGGTTGAATATCCTTTCCGTATAGGGCTTCGTATCAAATACCGCAACCTTCAGCCTCTTTTCATCATCGAAGGAACGGAGTTCCGCGACAATCCTGCCCTCCCTGCGCAGGTACTTGCTTAAGACCTTAAGCATGGATTGGTTGAAAGCATGATTTTCTTCAAGCAGGTGCCAGAACACTTCCTTGTCCAGTTCCCATATCCCGGCGCTTCCGACTGCCTTTAATGTCGCCGACCTGACATCCTTTTCAAAAAGGCTCATGATGCCCGCAACTTCGCCCGGGTTAAGAATTGTGATTTCAACTTCTTTTCCGGCTTTGTTCTTCTTGAGCACTCTTACCTTTCCGGTGTCAACAAGGTACATGACATGGCCTTCCCCACCCTCTTTGCAGATAACCTGCCCGGGTTTAAAGGAAACCAGTTTCATCTTCTTTTCCATCAGCCTTAATGATTTTTCATTCAACGATGCAAAAAGGTCCGCATGCTTCAACAGCTTATGAAGCCGCTCCATTTTATTCATGTTATTGCCTCCAAATAGGGACAGACACCTATTATTTATATAATGTCAATTGAAATAGGTGTCT
>JAUXDE010000020.1 GCA_030618495.1 Clostridia bacterium | reverse complement strand
GAGTTCTTCCTGGAAGGCAAGCAGATGGACTGGGAATCCTTCAAGAAAGCCCTGTCAATGCGGATTATCAAGTCTCCGGACGACATGGTGATAATAAACACCGATGTGGATTCAAAGCTCGGGCCGGTAGTCGACGTGCTGGACGAGGCAAAGAAGTATGGAGCTCAGCGGCTTTCAATAGCCACGGCTTATGAAAGACGGGAAGATGAGGAGTAACTGAAAGACATGTTGATTCGGAGGTCGCTCACGTGAGAGGCTCGCTCTAAACTACGAAAGCGCTGTGGTTTAACCTTTCGTAGTTAAGCCTCCTCATCAACATATCTTTCAGTTGGAGATGGAAATAAAAAGGAAATTAAAGGGTTATGAACGGAGTATACGGAACAAAAGTTGACATCAGAGGTTTACTTGAGGATTTAAAACAGCCTCTTGTTTACTCGCTAATACTGAATTTGACACTGCTTATCCTGGTCCCCTATTTTACCTTTATAAGGCCCAGGACAAGCAAGAAGATATACAGCGTTGATTTATTCAGGATGCAGCCACCCCCAAAGAAAAAGGAAGAAATCAAGAAGGAAAAGAAATCTCCTCCAAAACTTCCCGATGACACGGTGAACCTTAACAAAGACGCCAAACCACCGCCGCCTGAGGATTATGCATACGAACTTGAAGACCTGGATGACGTCCCCAGGATTATGTCAATGCAGAAGCCGAAATACCCTGAAAGGTTAAGGCTTGCCGGCGTAGAGGACAGGGTCATCATTAAATTCATGATTAATTACTACGGTTATGTCGGGAAGGTTGAAATAATAGAACCCAGCGAGCACATGCTCTTCAATGACTCATCTGTAGCAGCAGTTAAGAAATGGCAGTTCACTCCGCCAAAAATAAATGGCAAACCCGCCTCTGTGTGGTTTATCGTTCCGGTCAAGTTCGAACTTGAATAATAACTATCTTCTTAAAAATCGATTTTCTTTAAATACTTTATAACGCTTTTCGTGGTTTCGTCGGGAGTGGAAGCGCCTGAGGTAACTCCTACACTGCCTGCATTCCTGAACCATGAGGGTTTTATTTCACCGCTTGACTGTATCCAGTAACTCTTCTTATTAAGAGAGCGTGAAATCTCGTATAACCTTTTGGTGTTGGCGCTGGTCTTTGAGCCGATGATTATCATGATATCGTTATTAAGGGGCATTTCTGTTATTTCCTTCTGCTTCAGCGTGGTCGGCTTGCAAATGGTGTTGAAGAACCTGAGGTTTTTTATTCTTCTTTTCAGGACTTTGACTATTTCCTTTACCTTTTTAATATTCTGGGTAGACTGGACGACAACGCATACCTTGTCGGACTTACAAAACCTGTTAAAAGGAATGTTTTTAGGGCTGTCTACAATCACTGCCCCTGACTTCAGATGGCCTACTATTCCCTTTACCTCATCATGGGCTTTATCCCCTATAACTATTATCCTGAAACCTTTTTCCTCCATATCCTCGGCTATCCTGTGTATTTCCTTAACCATAGTACAGGTTGTGTCAATGATATCATAACCGAGTGAGCAAGCCTTTTCAAAGGTTCTTTTTGGCGCCCCGTGGGCGCGGACTATAATCGTCTTGCCCCTGCCCCGGACCAGTTTATTCACTTTTTTAATACCCGCGGACTTTATCTTCCTTACAACGTCTTCGTTATGCACTATATCACCGAGCATAAAAACGTTATCATATGTTTTTGCGGCCCTGTGGGCGATTTTAATGGCGCGTTTGACGCCAAAACAGAAACCCGCTGATTTTGCAAGATTAATTTTCATGTTGTCCTTTGACCTCTTTGTGAGTATAATACAATAATGAAAGGTAATAAACAAGGAAAATTGTCTTTGATTTTTAAAGCATAAATTATATAATATTAATCAAAAATGAATAAAACTATTATCAGACTAATATCAGTAATCCTTATTCTCGGTATCTCATCCGGCAGTTTCACGCGCGCGCTTGCAGGAAGAGCTGAAGACAGGTTATTCATGGAGAAAGAAGTTAGTTCCTATAAGTACTACTTCATGAAGGATTACAAGAACATATACTATAAATCCCTGAAGGAATCCGGCAGGAAGTACACCCTGTCACCTGAACTGGCATTCATTGACAAAACCCTTGGCGCCTGTGGAGGCGGTTATACGTTATTCCTGTTCTTTCTTTACAACGGTTCTATGGTAGATGAATTTTCCTTCTACGCAGGATTAGTCTTTGGGGGTCTCAGCACATTTTACATGTTCAGTAAAAAGGAAAGCCCGTTTGATTTCAGGATTAACAGCGAACCGTATGAATACGGCTTAGCCGATAATTACTTCCTTGAAGTGTCAAAACACATAATAACTTCATGGATTTCCGGTTTATACGTGGGCGCGACGATTAACATCTTCAATGGCGAAACTGAAGTAAACAAAGGCGTAATGAATATAAGCATGGGGGCAGGCATACTTTACGGGGTATTAACGACTATAATCGGGATGAGAAACCTTGAAAACATGCAGTTTGATACTGAACGAAGGCTTGGACTCTACCCGAATATAATGTACGTTAATGAAAACGAACCGGTAATGACAATGAACCTGGCGTATAGATTCTAACAATAATACGAACCATGAAAACTAAATGTAGATTGATACTATTATGTTATGTTTTTGTCTTTGTATTCGGCAACTTCTCTTATGCTTTTGCCGAGAAGTTGAATAAAGAATCATTTATTAAAGAATTAGAAAGAGATATTTTCCAGGAAAACTTAGACCCAAGATACTTCGAAGATATAGAAGTACCTCGATATAAGTACTATCTCTTTAATGAACATAAAAAATATTATTATAAAGCCCGATTAAATAATAACAGAAAATATGCCATTTCAACAGAACTTGTTTTTCTTAATAAAACCTTTGGCGCTCTTGGATTCGGTACAGCTTATGCCCTTCTCTTATTAGTATCAATAATATCAAATGTTGGACAAGACCCGGCTTGCGGGGAAGCTTGTGTGGAAGGCTGTGGACAAGCTTGTACGGAAGGTTGTGTGGGCAGTGGTATTGAAAGTCTGATTCTTTCACCACCAGAAGTAATCCTGGTTTTGGGAGTAATTGCCGGGGCTGCAACTATATGCTATATACCGTATTATATGCTCAAAAAAGAATGTCCCTATGACTATTTATATCGCGTCCGAAAAAGTGGCGAGCACGGCCTTAATGAGTCTTACGCCAGTGATTTATTTCTAAACTTTTTAACACCGGTGTTTAATAGTGTATATATAGCAGGATTAATCAATATTCTTGAAGATGATGCATTTATCGAACCTGAAACACTTGGAACATGTTTAAAAATAGGCGCGTTATATGGCTTGATATCCTGCATACTTGGAACCGTAAACCTGGAAAAAATGAACCTGGCTGTAAAAAACAGGTTTGAAATACTCCCGGATATAATGTATGTTAATAAAAACGAACCGGTAATTACGATAAACCTAGCGTGGTACTTCTAACATATCTTGACATATGAAGGGCAAGCTTTGAGACGGATTCAAGGAAAGACGATGAAAGCATATCGAGAATATGGTGAAGAGGATAAACGCAGAATACGTCCAAATGATGCCCTTCCCGAAGGGCTATCGTCTTTTGTCCATCGTCAGCGTCACTCATCTTTCACATACGTACAGTATTCTCACTCTTCGTTCCTTGACGCTGAAACAAAATACTTTCAGCATATGTAAAGATATGTTAGAAGCACCACGCTAGCGTATAGATTCTAAGTATATCATAATATTAATGAAAGGACCTAAAAACATGAAAAGAAAGACAACCTTGGTTTTAATGCTGTTCCTGCTGCTCAACCTGTCCTGCAAGGGCAAGGATGCAGGAAAAACTCCAGCTCCCGCGGCAAAAGAGGAATTGAAGGCATTTGAAAAGGCAGGAGACACCGAAATAGGATTATATAACAGTGGAACAACCCGGAAGGAATATCCCGGCGCTGTTATACCTCCAGGAGAAAGGACGCTTGCTACCATTAACGGTACGGTAATACTGGAAAGCGAATTCAACGAAAAACTTTTAATGATTCTTGGAAAAAGCAACCTGGAAAAAATGAAGAATGAATCTCCTGAAAAACTCAAGGAAGCAAAAGAACAATACCTTAATAATCTTATCAATGAACTATTAGTTCTTCAGGAAATACAGGAAAAGAAAATATCTGTTTCAGTCAAAGAAGTTGATGAGACGATAGAAGAGCTTAAAGTGAATAATATTTTACCTAAAAATACTGTCATAACGGATACACACAGGAAAATGGTAAAAAACCAGATTGCGGCTCAGAAACTAATCGACAGGGAAGTAACTCATGGAATATCAAATCCCACCGAGAAGGAAATTGAGAATTTCTACCGGGATAACAAAACGGATATCCATAAACTGTTAAAACAGCAAATATACGCTAAGGAAGTTGAAAAACATAAAGAAAAGTGGATTAAGGGACTGAGGGAAAAGGCAACCATAATAAAAACAAAAACTCATTAATAACCGACCGAAATACCTGAAGATTAAAGACCTGGGAGGGAACAAATGAATCAACTGAATTTTAAATGTCCCAAGTGCGCAAATAACGCCTGCGAGATTGGCGAGATTCGCGCCGCAGGCGGGTTCTGGAGCAAGATATTTGACGTGCAGGGAAAAAAGTTCACTTCTGTAACCTGCAACAAATGCAAATACACGGAATTCTACGCAGCTGAAAGCAGTAAGCTCGGAAATATATTTGATTTCTTCACCGGCAGCTGAGTTTCAAAAATAGCATAAATTCCTGATTGCTTCATTCCCGTTTTTCATTCCGAATTTAAAATAATTTAATTAATCCTTTTCAGATTATAATCAGTTTTATAATACATTTACGACCTATAGGATACAACCCTGACGAGAG
Organism: Clostridia bacterium; assembly: GCA_030618495.1. Taxonomy (GTDB): domain Bacteria; phylum UBA6262; class WVXT01; order WVXT01; family JAUXBS01; genus JAUXBS01. Next base: position 14,302 of record JAUXDE010000020.1, on the reverse strand, counting down.
TTTTATCGTCAACAAATCAAATATGCCATTCTTTGATTTTCCTGATATATACCCTCCAATCTGTTCCGTAAATATAAGTTGATTTATATATTATATTTTATATAATTATTTTTTAATTAAAGAATGGAGGTAGCAGGAACATGGGAAAAAAACAAAGAATTTGCGGAAAACTCGGTATTAGGGGGCAGGGTATGACAGAGTATATTATTATCATTGCGCTTGTGATAATAGCGGCAATTGTTGTTATCAGGCTTATCGGCAAACAAAGCAGGGATTCCGGTGTAAAAGCGGGAAAAGCAATTACAGAGCAGACAAAGAAAGCTGAATCACAGTACGATTCAGACAAGGGCGCAAGCGATATAGGCCAGCTTAAATAAAGGAAATTCATTTGCAGATTGATTGCATGGAATATGTACTCATTTTGTTTCTGATTATCGCAGGATACTCGGACATCACTTACGGCAGGATTCCCAATCTTATAACATTTCCTGTAATATTCGCCGCAATAGTATTAAATTACTTATTCTTGGGCTTAAACGGATTGACTGACAGTATCATAGGTTTACTTGTCGGTACAGTATTGTTTTTGCCGTTTTTCATAATCAAGGGTATAGGTGGAGGCGACCTGAAACTTTTTGCCGCAATAGGAGCGTTGAAAGGATATTCGTTTCTACTTCAAAGTATTGTATTTTCATTGTTTATTGCTGTGCTCATATCATTGCTTATTCTTTTTAAGAATAAGGAATTAACTAATAGCTTGAATAAAGTACTGCGTTTCTTTCGTTCATTTGTAGTCCCGGGATTGAAAACTGAGCATCCTGACGGAAATGCCGGCTACCCGGTACCTTTCGGGCTTGCCATATCCATCGGGACTCTTATTGTTTTATTAAGGAATCTTTAAGATGAATTCAAATGATATGAAATTCAATAAAGGTCAAACTCTGATTGAATTTGTCCTGGTTATTTCTTTCCTGATGTTTACTATTTTGGGAACAGTACAGTTCGCGGTAATTTACAGCATTAAAATGCTTGTTAACTATGCCGCTTACACTTCATGCAGGGTTGGAATAGTAAACTACAATGAAGACGGCACGTTTAACATTCAAAAAATCAGGCTTGCGGCATTGAGGTCAATGAGCCCGATTGCAGGGGATAAAGTAGACGCTTTTCCCGGAGCCTCCGAAGGAGAGAACATGTCAGCATATACTGAAAGGATGAAAAACGCAAGACTGGCCTTAAGCATTGAATCTCCTGATGAGAATACGCTTATCAACATGAGAAGAGTATGTATGAGGGATAAGTACCCGGAGTTAACCGTTCGTTTGACCTACTGGCACAAACCGGCAATTCCCTTGATTGGAAAACTGTTTAAATCCGGTAAGGGTACACTTGAAGGCGTAAAAGGTGAATCGCCTTTTATCGCAATTACCGGGGAAGCCACAATGCCCGTGGAAATAGGCCCGCCGTTTACTCCTGATAGTAAAGGGATATTTAATGTTCAATCTTTTTAAAAATACCGGCAACAATAAAGGACAGGCGCTCGTTCTGGCGGTAATAGTAATACCGCTACTACTGGCTTTTCTTTTTTATGCGCTGGGAATAGGTGATATAATAAGGACAAAAATTCATTTGCAAAATGTAGCTGACAGCGCTGCCCTGTCTGCTGCAACGTGGCAGGCCAGGGGACTGAACATACTTGTTGCGATGAACAACGGCATTGAAGCCTGTTATATTTCAATTGCAATCCTTCTGCCTGCGCTTTTGATGGCGCTGTCATCAGGCAACGCCCCTATTTCAGCATTCCTTTTTAAAGCAATAGAAAGATGCTGGAGAACAGCCCAGCAAATATCCGGAATACAGGGCCGGTTCGCGCGACTACCCTGGTCGGGGATTGCCTTTGGCGAGGCAATGCATATCATTAATATCAATAACTCTTCGGGGGTTGCCGTCCCCGTGCCTTCATTTTCCAATATAAGCGGCAATAAACACGCAATAGGCTTATACGCCCATGAAGCAACCTGGGAAGAACTCATGAAGCCCCCAAAGAAGAAAAATAACAGGGATAGAAAAACCCTGGAAGGAATGAAAACCATTGAGGTTCCGGACAAACATGACACAACGGTAAAAAGAGTCAACTGGCATCAGAAATGGAAACAGCGCGCAACGTTCAATCTCGAAACCGGACAATATACTCTGCCCTGGAAGGAGGCAAAGAAGGTAGGAAAGTTTTATGGCCCCAAGCCGGCTGACCTAAGCAAGCGGTCTTCATACCCTCAATATCCTGAAAAATTCAAGACTTTTACGTACTTCCCCGATGAACATGACGACGATGAGGTCATAAGCTGGAAAGCGGAAAAGAGACTCGTTACTTATTTGTGGCCCAATAGTGACCCTTCTAAAAAATACTGGTATATAAAAGAACCTAAAATCAAAGACAAACCTGTAATTAACTGGCCTAAAGAATGGGAACACCTGGAAGAAGGGTTCAGGTGGGGATATTCCGAACATGAATCATTCTGGTGTTATAAGTGGGAACCGGTCTTTAAGGATGAGGTATATTCTGTAATTGAAGAAATAAGGGAACTTGCCTCCAAATTCTCCTCATTGATTCCCGAGAACGTACCGCTCCCGTGGGTTAGGGATGAGGATATTAAGCATGATGAAGCCTGCGTGGTATTAACCTATAAATCACGGAAAGAAGAGTTCCCCTGGAACCATATTTCAAATATTTTCAGCATTAAACCACCTACGATCTATTCGGTTTCCCAGGCAAGAATATTCAGGCGCACGAGAAGAAAGCATGGGAAAGTAAGAATAAAAAAAGTTTCAAATGACATCAGGGATATGTTAATAAGCCTGCCCCCGTACGAAGCCGGTATCGAAAAAGTCAATTTATGGGGTCAGCTGTCGGATTCTGACATTAACGGGTCAGACCGAAACATTTTGTTGGATTATATAAAAAGCAAAGGAAATAATATTTCATGCCTGGACCATTAAAAATTGAATATCACAACGGGCAGGCAATGATTGAGGCGGTCATGGTGATGATTTCATTGTTTATTGTATTATTCATAGGTTTGTCATTCATGGCAAAGTGCAACATGGCAAAAATCAATCAACAAATAAAAATCAGGCAGGAAATGCTTTCAAAACCCTCCAAAACTCCTAAGCGGAATTTTTTATTTAACAGCCTTGCGTCATTTATGGGAAATATCGCCTACGGCGACTTGGTATCCACGGAAGGGGAGTCGGTAAAAATTCCGCATATACTAAAAAAATCATTCAATGATAAGGACACTATACAAATTAAAAGTCATATTTACGTTTTGAGGGGATGTTGGAACACGAGGGATTTTATTAACAAGATAAGAAAAACAGCATTTCTCTCCGGTTCAATCAACAATATGATGAATGACGTTAGTGTTTCCAATAAATACCTTGAGGAACAGGAGAAATACATAATAAAATGAGAAAAGCGCTGCTTATCATAATATTGATTACCTCCGCGTTCCTGGCGTTTGTCCCGGGCGCGCCCGGCAAAACAAACGGAACAAACATATTCTGCGGTTTGCCGATTTTTCCCGGCTCGGAAAAGGTTCTACTGACCGAAGGTGATACTCCGGTTATGGGAATTTACAGGAACAAGGGAAGTGTTGATATTAATTTCAATTATTACGAATCTTACCTGCTTGCGAATGGCTGGAAAAAACCGCGGATTTCAGAAGAAGTATCAAATTCAATGGATTTAGCTATCATAATAATGACCAAGAACAACAGTCAATGGTATATTTGTTTCTATACAGACCAGGATAATTATACATGCGCATTATTAATTTCGGGAAAGGAGTAAAAATGAAACAAAAAAGAATTTTAATTTATTCAATTGCCTCGGGGATTCTGGGCATTATCTTGATCAGTATTTACGTCTATCGTGTTGAAAGCAAACTAAAAAACAATTTGCATGACAGGGCAAAGAATATTAAGGTGAACGTCGTGATTGCGCTGGAGGATATTCCGGCAGAAACCGTTTTAAGGGACGATATGATTTCTGTAAAGAAGCTAAGTGAAAAATCCGCCATGCCCATGGCATTATCCTGCAGGGAAGAAGCAGTCGGGCAGATTGCGGTTAAAGATATCGTAAAAGGAGCGCAATTAACTGCATATCAAATTAACGATAAGAGGGATAACCTGTCATCAAAAATACCCGGCAAGGGACTCAGGGCGCTATCGCTTCCTGTTATAGGCGTAAACGGCCTTTCGGGGTTGCTTGAACCCGGTAACAGGGTGGATATAATAGGGACTTTTAAAGAAAACCTTTCGGGCTCTTACTCGGGACCGACAACCTATACCTTGCTTCAGAACGTTCATGTCCTGGCTGTTGGCAGCGCGCTTAGCAAAAACACTATTTCAGGTCATTACAGCAGCGTAACGGTTGTTGTTACACCCGATGAATCTGAAATCCTTTCACTGGCAATTAACAGCGGAACAGTTATCACCCTGTCATTAAGAACCTCTGATGACACTGACATACTGGAGCTTAAGAAGAAAAAATTCAAGGAACTCTTTGATTTAAAAGCAACCCTCAACAAAAAAAGAAAGGAACACTTAAAATCTGTTGAGGTAATAAGGAGGAACGAAAAGAAAATAGAAAAAGTGAGATAAAAGGAGTCAAAATGAAGAAAACATTACTAAATGTTATCCTAATCAATATTCTTATATTTTTCCTTATTCCCGCTTCCGTTTTTTCGGGGATAAGGTTTGAAATGGTCGCAGGCCAGTCAAAGACCATAAAAGTTGATGACGTCAAACGCGTTGCTGTCGGCAATCCCGACATAGCTGATTTCAGCATCATTTCATCGCAGGAGGTGCGGGTAGTTGCTAAATCAGGCGGTTCAACAACCCTTGAGATATGGGATAATAACGATAAAATGACCGAATATGACCTTGAAGTAATCCCCGTTGATACCGGGGAACTAATAAAGGAAATAGAATCTTTCTTAGGCAAAGACATAATGAGGCTGGTCAGGATGAAACCGGTAAGAGGGGGCAAGATTTTGCTGGAAGGCGAATATGACACCCAGGATGACATGAAACGGCTTCAGAAAGTAATTCTTTCCCACGGTGACATGGTGATGAACTTCCTTAAGCCGAGTAAAATTCTCAGGGAAACCTCGGCATTCAGGATAGCTGAAATAATAGGCAGTGATACGGTTGACGTAAAGATGGTGAATAAAACAATCTTTCTTGACGGCATGGTCCCAACGGAAGAGGACAGGGAAAGAGCCAAAAAGGTTGCAAAGATGTTCAGCAAGAAAGTAGTAAACGGATTAAGGATAGGAAGCGACAAGCTCATACAGGTGGACGTCAAGATATACGAGATGAGCGCGGAATTCACTTCTAATCTTGATTTAAACCTCATATCCCCGGCCAGGTTCACGTCAAGCTTAAGCTTCGGAAGCAATTTCATTAACCAGTCGAGGTCGAGTATATTCTCCTCCATATTAAACATTGACAACGCCCTTGACGCAGCGATAGGACAGGGCAGGGGAAAGATGCTTGCCAGGCCAAAACTCGTAACGGTAAACGGGGGTAAAGCAAAGTTCATGTCCGGAGGGGAAAGAGGATACGGTGTATTATCATCACAGGGAGTGCCCACTATAGAGTGGAAGAACTTCGGCATAGAACTTGAGATTGAACCCCTATTATACAGGATTAACGGCGAGGAAAACATTAAACTGCATATCAATGCCGTTTTGAGCGAACTTGATGAGCTGCGTACTACCGTTGCCGTTGCCGCCCTCAACAAAAGTTACGCAGACGTTAACGTAAACATGAAACCGGATGAAACACTGATGATAGCCGGGCTTTTAAAGAACAAGAAGGTAAAAACAGTCTCAAGGTTTCCCATCCTGGGCTATATACCCATCATTGAACTACTCTTTAAAACAACAAAAGAAGAGGTAATAGAGAAAGAACTCCTTATGTTCATCACTCCAAGAATTGTACGCGCAAGGGAAATACCTCTTGAACTTACCGATATCAACAAGGGGCAGGAACTGGGCTATGAGAAATTGAAACAAAAAAAGAAGGATATAGAGGAATAAAATAACTTATATAATAAGGACTTTTTTGTCCCACCTTAAGACCTGCCCCAAAATCTAACAATATTCTAACTTGACAAAATGGAAAAATTGTGGTATAATGACAATGATGTTATAATTATGGTATAGTAACACTACACTATATAATAAAAAATGAAAAGGAGAAAATTATGAATCAAAGAAAAAGATCAGTTGTCAGGATTTTGCTTGCGTTGCTAATTGCGGGGTTTGTGCCTAAAGCGATGTTTGCCCAGTCTACTTACTTATGTGAAACGTCGGGATTGATGACAACAACATTGGCTGGAACCGTCAATGAACAGAGCTTTAGGTTTGAGGGTTATTCGGGTTTCTATATAGGTCAAATGCTGAGTACCGACATTGGGAACGTTATAAATAGTTTCATCTCCAGCATGGGGGCATCCCTGCTGTACGGTTTGTCCAGGAACACGGAAATGGGCTTAAATATCCAGTCTTTTGATAATATTATAAGCGATGGCAGTATAAACCTCCCTGAGATTCACCTTAACTGTAAAGTGAATCTCTTGCCGGCGTACGAATCAACAGGCCTGGGGTTCGTTATACAGTTATTGAATTTCTCCGGAAACACATTAACTACTGCTACTGACCTTTATATTATGGGTACTACTGTAATCAAGGAAGCTGTTGGATTATCTCTGCAGATGGGGCTTATACGTAATGATTTCAGGTTTGCTATATATACGTCCCCGCGTGAATCAACGAGTTTAATGGTTGAAACAGTTTATCTGCCTGGCTCAGGTTCACTTATCTTTTTCCCTGGAATAAAATTCGGTTCATCAGAAAAAGGCTTCCAATTGAAATTGAGCACCATGTTAGACGTTGCAGAAATAAGCATTGACCAGTTGGTTCTATTCATAAAGGCAGGCATTGGTTTTTAACTAGTGTAGTATTAGGTTTTCTTTGAGAAAATTCTTTTAAAAATATAACCTGGCAATCTTACCACAAACCGTTTGAAGTACTTCCTGAAATTAAAACCAGCATACAAACGTGATGTTTAACACTTAAAGTATATTGTTATATAATTTGAGTAATTCTGTACTCTTATCGACAATAACAATTATGTGATTTTACGCACTTATTACAAAAACTATACAATCTTGTGTTATAATTATTAATGAAGGCGAATGAACACTGGTTCTCGAAAGGAGTCATTAAAATGGTTAAGAGAATACTAAAAATGCAAGTAACGATGGGAAACGGAGAAAAAAGGGTAATATTCTTTCCCGTGGTAATTGACAATGGACAGGAAAAGCTGTCAAAGAAGCCTCTTCCCTCCAAAAGAAAAAACAATAAAAAGAATGTATCCTGCGTCAAAAGGAGCCTGTTGACTAATTAATCACAGAAAACTCTTCTTCTTCTGTATGATTTAAATAACAAAACCATGACCGCAGAAATTATTTCTGCGGTTTTTTGTTGTTTTGAAGGCATTTTTTTTATATAATTGCTTTCTATATGAAAAAGGGTAAAGTCATTACATTTCTTTCAAGTAAGGGTGGGGTAGGCAAAACAGTGCTGGCTTCAAACCTTGCTGTTAACCTTGCAAAGGAAAAAAATAACGAAACGGCCCTGCTTGACTTCAATTTCCTGTTTGGCAGGGATTCTGCAACTATTTTCAACATTCATAAAATCACTACAATTAAAGACCTTAATATCAATACTGATACCCGGTCCGGAGATAATTCTCTTAAGGAAAAAATAAAACCCATCCATGGAGTCAGGGTTATATCGGGCATTCATGAAAAAGAAACCGGGAAACCTTCTTTAACCGTACTACTCAGGCAGTTAAAAAATGAATTTGATTATATAATTATCGACATGGGGCAGGGTTTTTCAGGGGAACTGCTGTCCACCCTTGACAACACCAGCCTGGCGCTGGTTGTCGCCACTCCCGATACCTTATCTGTAAATCACTGCGGGTTCATCCTTGACAAACTAACCGAGCTTCACTTCCCGGCCTTTAAAACAAGGATAGTGCTTAACCGTACAAACGGAAAATCAGGAATCAGCCAGTCTGATATAGAAAAATACCTGAAGAGGGACATTTTCATCAATGTTCCCGAAGAACAGGAAACCGTCCTTGAATCAATTAATAAGGAAATCCCGTTCGCGGTGAACAGGAAAAAAACTCCGCTGTCAACAGCCATAGAAAAAATGGCAGGCCAGATACATTCAGGGAGGGACAGAAAGGGGGAATTGCTTTTTACGGAGGATTCTGACGACAGGAGTATTCAAGCCGTAAAAGAAAGCGGTATTCCTTCAAGGCAAATTACCTCATCCGACAAGAAAGACGGCAGGGATGAAATAATAATACGTGTCCACAGGCAGCTCGTAAAGGAGATGGACCTTAAAGACAACGATGTATCCGAAGCCCTGCATAGAGATGTTGAAAAGAAAATCGGGGAAATCCTGGACAGGGAAAAAATCAAGACTTCCACGCGATTGAAAAGAATATCACTCGTAAAAGAAATAATGGACGAAGTGTTGGGACTCGGACCGCTTGAAGGACTTCTGGCTGATGAAAAAATAACCGAAATCATGGTCAATGCTCCCGACAGAATATACATTGAAATAAACGGATGCATAAAAAAGTCAGGCAAAGCATTTATTGATAATCATCATATTTTAAGGGTTATAGAGCGCATTGTTACCCCGCTGGGGAAAAGGATAGACGAGAGTTCCCCGTACGTTGATGCAAGGCTTCCTGACGGCTCCAGGGTAAATGCAATAATAAGCCCGTTGTCCCTTGAAGGGCCTACCCTGACCATAAGGAAGTTCGCAAAGGAAGTACTTAGCATCGATAACCTGATAAATCTCGGAACGATTGATGAGAAAATGGCAGCTTTCCTCAAACTATGCGTGAAGTGCAGGAAGAACGTCATAATATCCGGAGGCACAGGAACAGGGAAAACAACTCTCCTGAACATCATTTCAGGCTTCATCCCGCCAACCGAGCGAATAATAACGATAGAGGATTCCGCGGAATTGAGACTGCCCCAGGAACACGTAATAAGACTTGAAGCAAGACCTCCTAACATTGAGGGTAAGGGAGCCATTACTATACGTGACCTTGTAAGAAATGCCCTCAGAATGAGACCTGACAGGATAGTTATCGGCGAATGCCGCGGCGGCGAAGCTCTTGACATGCTCCAGGCAATGAACACCGGGCACGACGGCTCAATAACCACCGTTCACTCAAATTCCTCGCGTGATGCGCTCTCAAGAATTGAAACGATGGTTCTTATGGCAGGCATGGAACTGCCCGTCAAGGCAATCAGGGAACAAATTGCTTCTGCAATACAGCTAATCGTACAGGTCACAAGGTTCCTGGGCGATGGTTCAAGAAAAATAACGCAGATAAGCGAAGTTACCGGAATAGAGCAGGACGTAATCACCCTGCAGGACATATTCACTTTCTGCCAGGAAGGCATAGATAGAAACGGCAGGATTAAGGGTGATTTCAAGAACACGGGTTTCGTCCCCGGGTTTCTCGGGGAACTTAAGTCAATGGGATATGATGTTGACATGGGGATGTTTCAATGAAAAAAATGGTTTTTATCAGGATTATCATAACAATATTATTGACCTGCATTTCCTCGTCTGTTTTTGCCGTTGACGGTTACTTTGTCGGGAAGAACATAGTCTACCCCGCGTGGAACTCATCGGTAAGGCTCCTGCACGCAAACATCGAAATTGAAGCCAATGACGGTGAATGGGACGTTGACTGCAAGGCTCTATACCAAAACACGGGAAAGACCAAGACCTTTCAATTCGGATTTCCAAGACCCGCATCCACAAAAAACGGCATTAAAATCAGGGAATTCAAAACCTACGTGTCAAAAAAAATAAGAAAGAAATCGCTTAAAAGGGCAAGGGCCAATTCAAAAATCAAGGGAATGAGTTATGGCAAGGTTTACACATCGTGGATTAAGCTTAACTCAGGGAGCAAAAGATACATAAGACATACTTATACCATAAATATGAAAAAAGACTCTTCAGGCCTCAGTACTCTTACTTATATCCTGAAACCGGCCAAGTTGTGGAAGGGCAAGGTAAATAAACTGTCAATAAACATCAAGGATGTTGATACTGATTTTATATGCTCTGTTATGCCGAAAGGCTATGAAATAGGCGCTAATAACGTTAAGTGGATGATAACCAACACCAATCCCAACCAGGACATAAGAATCATATGGCATTACGAAATAAGAGACTGGGTAGACGGTTCAAAACAGTTACTGGAAGGCGCGGCAAACCCGGGCGCAATAGAAGAAAAACTCAGTGAGGGGAAGGACTGCATTGACCGGTGTTTCCTATCAGAAGATACGAAGGGGACTTATGCTCTTCTGCGAAAAAACGAGAAAGCAAAGGAAATCACAGCTGATTTATTCAACCGGCTCATCAACAAACATCCTGCCGAAAACGACCTGGTAAAGTTTTTTAATTACAGGAAATATATTTACAAGTTTTCCGGAAACAAGAAACAACTCAGCGGGATGTACCGGGAATTCCTCAACAACGTAAAGGAAAAGAAAATTCAGGCTACGGTTGAAGAGCTTGAGGAAATCGCAAAAGACAGCAGTAAATACCTTGAAAACAATGAACTCGCGCTGCTTTCATATCAACTCATATTTAAACTTCACAAAAAGACCATCAAAAAGGAAAAAATACCCCAACTCCTATGCAAGCTTGCAGGCAGTTATGCTGACAACAAGTCATACAAAGAGGCGATAAATACATACAGTTCAATAAGCAAATACTCTGAGGACAAGAAAGATACTGAATGGGTAGTGAAGAAATTCGTTAAAATGGTGCATGGGAAGGCGCTGGGCAAAATTGACAACAAACTCTACAGGAAATCAAACAAGCGGATATTGAAGCTCTGCAATAAGCATGCCGGACTCAACAAATATGAATTCGGAGCAATGCTAAGAATTGCCGACAGCTATAAAAAAGAGAACAAGTTTCGCAGTGCTGTAAAGGTATATGAAAATATCAACAAATCAAAATCCTTTAAACAGGCAATGAAGGATAAGTACGTAAAAAAACAGCTCGCGGCTGCAAGAGAAAAATCAAAAACTGAAACGGATCCTTTGTTCATAAGAATAATTAAGGCATTCCTGTTTTTAGTATTATTGTTTATCATGATTTCCGCTTCAGAAACAATAAACAAGGTTTACCGGGTTATGGGACTCGTTTACAGGAAGCTTGACGACGCGCTTTACTTTATTTGGTCAAAAATCCGGCCCGTCGTAAGTTTACTTCTAAAACCGTTTGTCTCTATAACCAAAAATCTCTCCGGAGGCATTATCGAATTTGTTGAAGACAAAATGCCCGTCCCCCTGATGAAATTCACTGGTGGAATAATTAGCGCCGTATGGGCTGTAATAAAGACATTCTTTAATAACCTTGCAATTGCTATAAGGGTAATATCGCAATTTATCGGCAGAATAATAAACCTCGCCCCGCAGGATACCCGCAAAAAGGTCCGCACGTTGCTCCCTGTTCCCGACAAGGATTACTTCATTCATATTTTCAGCATCTTCAGGAAGAATAAAGAAAAAACACAGAGGGTATCCGGTGAATTAAAAAGGGATATGAAGTGGAAGGGAGCGGTAACGGTAACTGGGGATGTTATCATAAGCAAAGGTAAAACGTTAACCCTGCGCCCGGGAACCACTGTTGCATTCAATGCCGATTCATGCGACAATGATGCGGCAATAGAGCATAACGGAAAACTTATATCAAACAACGGGAAGTGCGATATAATCGTTTATGGAAAACTCTTAGCGGAAGGAAGAGAAGGCGCCCCGGTAGTAATCGGTAAAGAGGGTTGGGGAAGTATCATATTCATGGGAAAAGCAAAGGGCTCTGTGATTAACCTCTGTGAAGTTTCAGGGGCAGTTGATGCGATAAAATGCTATGATTCTTCAACTCCCGGCATCAAGAACAGTATAATTGAAAACAATACCGGGTTTGCGATAAAAATATCAGATGATTCCGCGCCCATAATTGACAGCAACCGCATTGCGAACAACGGCGCCGGTGGAATATTGTGCGAAAATAGTTCTTCCGCAAGAATAACCTCCAACGCTATAAACAACAATAACGCTGTCGGAATTAATTGCATTGATTCCTCCAGCCCCAAAATCATTAGCAATAACGTCTCAAAGGGAAATCTTGTCGCCATAGAATGCGGGGGCTCATCCACTCCCAAAATAACAAAAAATAATATACAGGAGAGTAAGAACTGCGGTATTATTTCCAGGGACAACTCAAAACCCGGCATAAAAGATAACAATATAGGAAACAACGGAATAGGTGTTACCTGTTTAAATTCGTCCGAGCCATCCGTTGAAAACAACAGGATAAGGGGAAGCAAGCTGGCTATCAATTGTCAGGACGCCTCAAAACCTGTCGTCAGAGGAAATACCCTGACCGGCAATAACAACGGTATTGATTTAGAAACTTCAACAGAACTGACTATAACATCGAATAAGATAAATAACTCAATTGATTCAGGTATAATCTGCCGGGATTCCATCAAGCATATCATTAAGGAAAATAGTTTCGAAAAAAACAATTCCGGCATCACCTGTTTTGATGATAACAGCTCATTGCTGTCAAACAACAAATTCAAAGAAAATAAGGCAGGATTAACCTGCAAAAACTCTTCAAAACCTACTTTCGAAAAGAATTCAATTGAAGACAACTATTATGGAATTGTATGCCTTGAATCATCATCCCCCGTAATAAACGAAAACGCTATCAAGAACAGCAAGAATACAGGGATTAAGTTCATTAATCACTCAACCCCCGAAATCACTTTAAATAACATTGAAAAGAATGAAGTAGCATTAATGATGGGCAGCCTTACCGGCGCAAACATTGACGGAAGCAATGTGTTTAAAGACAACAAAAAGAGGGAAGAAGCATTTGAAGAAGAAGGCGTGCCCGTATCGCGCACTGCTCCAACGCTAACCGCATCTTCAACAGAATCACCCGGAACTCCCGGCCAGGTTGTTCTTGAAAGCGCAATCGATTCAGCCCCCGGTGGAGACCCCGTAGAAGAAATAAAAACCATAGAAGGGGTTTCAATGAACGAGGAAACGATTGAAGGCGGGAAGAAGACTGTCATTACCGTTCTTGAAGAAGCAATAAAATTCGACCTTGTTGAAGAAACCTTCAGCGATGAAAGCCTTCCCAATCTTGAGAGAATCGGAGAAGCAATAAAGAGTTTTGAGAAACATAACATCGAAATAAACGTTCATACGGACAACACGGGGAATCCCACGTACAACATGCAACTTTCCGGGAATATAGGCAAGAGCATAAAAGAATACCTGGTAAACGTTAAAAAACTTGAGGCTGAACGAATAAAACATGAAGGATTTGGCGGACAGAAACCCGTTGCCACTAACGATTCCGTGGAAGGCCGGCATAATAACAGAAGAGTGGAATTCATACTAACCAAGCAAGCATAATCAACATATATAACCAGAGGGTCTGCTCCCAATGCGCATAGTCCTGATTGATAATTATGATTCTTTCACGTACAACCTTTACCAGGCATTTGGCCGGCTTGGAGCGGAAACCTTTATAGCGCGCAACGATAAGGTTGACATAAACCGTATAAAAAAACTCAATCCCCACAAAATCGTAATATCCCCCGGCCCCGGGACTCCCGCAGAATCCGGGGTATCTAAAAAAGTTATCAAACATTTTGCCGGCAAGGTACCCATCTTCGGCGTTTGTCTCGGACACCAGTGCATATGCGAGGTTTTCGGCGCCACTGTAAGACGCGCGGATGAAGTTGTTCACGGGAAAACATCGCTCGTTTACCACGATTCAAAAACCATATACACAAACATTGAAAACCCTTTTGTCGGGGCGAGATACCATTCACTGGTTGTTGAAAATATTCCTGAATGCCTTGAAGTAACCGCAAGGACACACGACAACGTTATAATGGGTATAAGGCATAAATCATATGCAGTGGAAGGAATACAGTTCCATCCGGAATCATTCATGACAAAAAGGGGATTGGACGTTATAAGAAACTTTATTAATCATGTATAATAGTAATTTATTTGGTAAAATAATATCCAGGAATGCCGTGATAGAAGAAATAAAACCGGCAGGTAAGATTGAAGAAATCTTCGACT
>JAUXDE010000070.1 GCA_030618495.1 Clostridia bacterium | reverse complement strand
AAAATATTTTAATATTTTTAAATCTAACACTTACCATTCTTGTATCAAGAAAACTTACTTGTTTAGTTTGGCTGTAAACGAATTTTAATTCTTCAACATTATTATTAAAATATTCCCCGGGAAGCTTGAAATTAATGCTTTTCCATTCCCAGTCTTTCCCGGTGAATTCATGTTCCTTTACTAATTTTTCATTAAAATATATTCTTATTATCTGAGGTTTGTTTTTTATGCGATAAAAAGTAGCAGTCATAATGACATTTTGGGATTTCTTATTGTTATCAGGAATATGTAAATATAGTTTTGATTCACTGCCAATGCCCCATCTTCCCCATTTTTCTGTCCAACTGAATCCATACGCAATATGTTTTTCTGACTCTTTTTCTTTAAAATCAATAATATTGTTTTTAACAGTATAGTACTCTTTTTTCTTTTTTTCGCTAGTTGGAATTCTGCCATTTTTGATACAGTATAGAAGCTGGGAACGTTTCAAAGACCAAAAATTAAAGGTATAGGAAACTGTTTCATCATTGACAGCTTTATCCCATGAAAAATCATATTGGTTTGCTCCTATATACTGCACCCATATAGAACATATAATTAATAGTCCCGTAAATACTTTAAACCATTTCTTATAAAAATGTTTATTAAAAACAACCACCATCAAAATAATAAAAAAAGGCAGGGCATCTGCAAAATACCTGTTACCAAAACAAAACCCTCCCCACCAGTTAATAAACGTGGAATATATTATGATATACGCTATTGGAATTAAACTAAGATACATCAGTAAAACATTCTTTCTTTTTCTCCACACATCATATATCCCCCAAAAGGACAAAATCATCACCGAAGAATAAACAAATAGTCCCTTGCTTGGACTAAACAATAGAAGTAGGATGCTATTTTCCTTCCAACCTGTGCCACCGCTATAAATACTGTATCCACCAAGAAAATGACCAAAAGAACTCAGGTTATACGTAAAATATAACAATAAGGGAGGAATGGAGTAAAGCAATAATTTAATGAATAGGTTCCTGTACTTATGAAAGACATATATTAACATAATAATAAATACCACTATGTTGGTTGGGCGGCATAATATAGCTATTCCCATAAAAAAACCTGCAAGAGGTATTATTTTCCTGATTTTTAAGCCTTTTACGAATATCCATAAACTTACTGCATTTAACAGCTGGCTTGAACTATGCGACCATAGTGATTGACAGCTGGTACTCCATGAACAGGTCCCAAAACTGTATACAACGGTTAATATAATCGCTATTACCGGATTGGTCAATTCTATTAAAGCAAGGAAAACAAAAACCGCAGAAAGCGCAACAAGAATTGATGCTGATATTTTATCAAGAATAAGAACATTTTTTCTCGTGAATTCAATGCCCAGAATCCTTGCAAGGGTGAATACGGGGACAGCCATCAAACCACTTCCCACCGGGAACAGGGAATAATAATGTTGATTGACTTTTTCTAAGTAATATGGAATGTTATCTCTATAGAGGAATTCAAATTCATCAAGATTTAAATTAAATTCATTTAATAAACTAATAGCAATATACTTATTGGGAGCACAATCACCCGACGTCATATATCTTCCATTTGATAAATATACTCCGGCAACTAAAACAAATATAATAATTGCCAGGATTGATTTTTTATGATTTATCATTTTATTATTTTATCAATTTCCGTTGTCATTTTACGATTATGGATATCATTCTGTTCCCGGTGCCATTGTCTCCCCTGTAGGAAAAGAATCTACCGTCCTCTTTTGAGCATAAACCGGTTGTTTTTATGTTTTCTGCCTTTATCCCCGATTTAAGAAGTTGACTGCGGTTTTCATTTATTAAATCATATTCGTAGCATTTGGCGCATATGCAGGGGCCTATTGCCGCAAAGATGTTTTCAGGGATTGAATTATATTGTTTGTTTAATTCCTTGATGGCTTTTTGCGTAATTTGTTTCTGAGTTCCCTTCCTCCCCGCATGGACTATGCCGATAGCATTTATTTTCGGGTCAAATAAAAAAACAGAAAGGCAATCAGCCGTAAATACGGCTATGGGAACATTTGAAAGGTTCGTTATCAATCCGTCGGAGGCAGGGAATTTATTACCGATGGATTCTTCCGTAACTGTCATAATTGTGTTACCGTGGACCTGGCTGCACGTTGTGAGCCTCCGGTGGTCAACGCCTGCTTTCAGCGCTATGGTTTTACTGCAATCGGGAAGCATGGCATTTCCGCTTGATTTTGTTGAAATAAAAGAGTTTAAAGAAGAAAATTCTTCGGAGAATTCAACGGGGATTATCTGTTCACTGTTAATCATTCAAACTGGACGTCATCCGTGCTTGATTTTATGCCCTTAATTCGCATTTGAAGTTCTTCCGGGTTGGAAGCGGCAGTCAGCGCGTCCTCAATTTTTATTTTGCCTTCAATTACCAGCTTTTCAAGCGCCTGGTTGAAGGTCTGCATGCCGTAAAACGCGCCTTTCTCTTCCATGGTTTTCCTGACATCGGAAAAATCGTTATCCATGATGTACTTCTTGATAAGGGACGTGGCTACAAGTATTTCAACAGCGACGGCCCTGCCCTTACCGCTTGCGTCAGGTAGCAGCCTCTGTGATACTATCGCCTGGATACAGTCGGCAAGCTGGAATCGCACCTGGGCCTGCTGGTGCGGCGGGTACATGTCTATTATACGGGACACCGTCTGTATGGCATCAATCGTGTGGAGGGTTGAGAAGACCAGGTGGCCTGTCTGCGCAGCCGTTATAGCCGCGCTCGTGGTGTCAGGGTCCCTCATTTCCCCTATCAGGATAACGTCAGGGTCCTGCCTAACTATTTGCCTTAAGGCGGTAGCGTAAGTTGCGGTGTCAAACCCTATTTCTCTCTGGCTTACTATGCTTTTCTTGTCTTGAAAAATGAACTCAATGGGGTCTTCTACCGTTATGATATGAGCGGACCTGGTGGAGTTTATATGGTTTATCATTGCCGCAAGCGTCGTTGATTTGCCTGAGCCGGTCGTGCCGGTAACAAGTACAAGGCCGCGCTGGTTTTCGGATATCTTCTTCATGACGGGGGGAAGCCCCAGTTGGCTGAATTTTAATATGTCGCTGTTAACCGACCTCATCACTATTCTTACCTTGTTTCTTTGAAGGAATATGTTGACGCGGAAACGCCCGATTCCGGTTTTTTCATATGAGAAATCATATTCGTGTTCCTTAAAGAATACTTCCCTCTGCCTTTCATTCATCATTGTCATCACACACCCGTTTATGTCGTCATCGGTTAGAACATCGTTTGTGGCGGCAACGAGGTTGCCGTCAATTCTTAGTATCGGGGCAGTCCCAGGGCTGAGGTGAAGGTCGGATGACTTTTTTTCAATCATCAGTTTTAAAAGTTCGTTTATTTCCATTTTATGTTATCCTTTTTTATGTTCCCGTAGATAGGCCGGGATTTCAACATTCCTGCTTCTGCCCTGGTGCTCATGACCATCTTTTTCATTATTTCTGCCATACGGGGACCTGCCCCTGGTTTTTTCCCCAAGATGAGGAAATCCCGTTGCAATAACGGTTATCCTTACTTCGTCTTCCAGGTTGGTGTCAAAAACCTGGCCAAAAAATATGTTTGCATTGGGGCTTATGGACTTGTTGATTATCTGCATTGCGTGGTCAATTTCAAAAAGCGTAGTACCGGTATTGCCTGAAATGTTTACGAGCAGGCCTTTGGCTCCCGAAATGGATATATCGTCAAGAAGCGGGCTTTCTATCGCCTTTTCAGCGGCTATTATTGCCCTGCCTTCGCCCTTTCCCGTACCCATGCCCATCATGGCTTCGCCGGCATTGGTCATGATTGATTTTACATCGGCGAAATCAACGTTGATTAATCCTGGAGTTGTTACTATATCCGCTATGCTCTGAACCCCCTGTCGCAGTATGTCATCGGCTATCTTGAACGCATCAAGCGCAAGAGTATTTTTGTCAATAACATCAAAGAGTTTCTGGTTTGGTATAACGATTAGAGTGTCAACCTTTTCTCTTAATTCCTGGATGCCTTTCTCTGCCTGGCTGGAGCGGACCGGGCCTTCAAAATTAAAGGGCCTTGTTACCACCCCTACGGTTAAAGCTCCCGATTTTTTTGCAATTTCGGCAATTACCGGAGCCCCGCCGGTTCCCGTGCCTCCTCCCATTCCCGCCGTAACGAATACCATCTCAGCGCCACGAAGAGCGTCCTCTACTGCCTGGGCGTTCTCCTCAATGGCCTTCTTGCCGATTTCAGGGTTTCCTCCGACTCCCAGCCCCTTGGTCAGGTTGGTTCCTATCTGGAGCTTTAGTCCCGCAACAGAGTTTTTCAAGGCCTGGGCGTCGGTATTAGCGGTAATGAACGACACGTTACCGATACCGTATTCTATCATCCTGTTAACGGCGTTACCGCCACCGCCGCCTATGCCTATAACCTTTATTTTTGCTGATAACGTAGCGGGCTCTTCAGCGACAAATTTTAATACCATATGCCTTGCTCCTTTAGAACATTAGAATGCCTTGTCAAACCACGTTTTTAACCTGCCAAAAACATCTTTGCGTTTGCCGGGTAAGATTACAGCATCCTTACCTTCACCGGCTTTTTTTACGAGACCGATTGCCGTGGCGTATAAAGGGCTTTCCATGACATTGTTTACGCCGGTAACGTTGTGGGGATTGCCAAGGTGAACTGGCATTTCAAGAATGCCCTCGGCGATGTCTCTTATTCCGTTTAGCATGGAGCAGCCGCCTATGAGTATTGCTCCGGAAGAAGAAACGAGGTTCTCATAATCGGTGTTTCTTATCTCGTCTTTTATATAACCCAGAATTTCTCTTATCCTGGACTCAATGATTTCCGAAAGGTTCTTCTCGGATATTTTTATTTGTGATACATTGTCCATGCCCAGGGCTGTTATAACCTGATCTTCAACCACCATGCTTGCCTCGGCGTTGCCAAACGCTTCCTTTATTCTTTTAGCTTCTTTAGGTAATACGCGTTTTACGCGCGCTATGTCGCGTGTTATCATGTCTCCGCCTATCGGCAGTTGCTTGATGAACTGCAGGTACCCATCGTAAAAGACTGCGAGATTAATAGTTTGACCGCCTATATCAACAAGGATACAACCGAGGTCCTTTTCCTCCTTTGTTATAACGACATCCGAAGCGGCAAGTATACCCAGAACTATTCTTGAGTATCCCACCCCTGACCTGTTGATGCATTTTACAACGTTGTTTATTGCGGTTGATATACCGTATATCACCTGGACATTGGCTATCAGGTGGGTACCTTCCATGCCTATGGGGTTTTCAACTCCCCGCTGTGTGTCAACCGTATATCCCTGCGGGATTATATGAATAATTTCATTTTCAGGAGGTATGCGTACTGCCCTTGCATTATCCATTACCCGGGTTATGTCTTCAGCGTGTATTTCCTTATCCGAGCGGGAAATCATGATGGGGCTTTCATGGGTAAAACTTTCCACATGCTGGCCCTTTATGCCGACACAGACTTCCTTTATAGCATTATCTGCTGACGCCTCAGCTTCCCTGAGCGCTTTGCTGATGGATATGATAGTGTCTTCAATACTAACGACCATGCCCTCTTTCAGCCCCGCGGACGGAACACAGCTTGTACCGATTATTTCCACCTGGGATTTATCGTTCATCCTGCCGACAGCAGTATAGATGTTACTGGAACCAATATCCAGTCCCGTAAAATAGTTTCCTCTCATTTTAACTCCCGTTTCTTCTTAGCTCTTTAATCTCTTCTGACGGTGATGCTTATTTTACCAGGATGTCTCTTTTATCTTTCTGCCAGAATCTTATATCGATAAAAGTACATTCCTTTTGTTTTTCTTCTATGTCTTTAATGACTCTCTTTAGGTCTTTAAGCTTATGCTTCATGTCATCGCCCGGCACGCCCCAGCGTATGTCAATGTTATATGCATTAAACCTTATGTCTTTCGGGTTTTCACCACTCAAAGTGGAAAGGTTATCATAGAATTCATTGTCAGTTTCACTTAAATTCAATATAAATTTCACTATTAATTTCAGAGTGTCTTCGTCAGTTGTCTTGATTATTTTTGGAATTCCCTCGGCTTTTCCGGGAAAAATGAAACCATTTATATCAATCAGTTCAATTTCTTTTTGTTTTTTGCCGGTTTCTATCAGCGCAACCGGAGCCCTTTCGCTTATTTTTATTGAAATGGTGTCAGGGTATTTCTTTATAATTTCAATGGTATCAATTTGCCTGATGATTTTCAAGCATTTTTTAGTATTTTTTAAATTGGTTGAAAATATGTTTCCGTTTATCTTAAGTCCTGACAAGGAAATAACATCTTCTCTTTTAAGCGCGCTGATTCCTTTAACCTCTATATTCTTAATCTTAAAGGTATCAGATTGCGTAAGGTATTCCCAAAAAACGTAAACAAGTAAAATACAAATAGAAAAAACTACGATTACCTTAGTTAGATTTAATAATCTTTTTAAAATTAAAATAAAACTATTAATTTTTCGTGTTTTCACTTTTTAATGCTGATACAAGAATTTTAATTACAAGCTGCTGGAATGATATGCCCGCAGCCTCCGCTGCTTCCGGCACAAGGCTTGTCATGGTCATTCCCGGTATAGTGTTAAGCTCAAGCACCCATAGTTTACCTGACCCGGTAAGTATCATGTCTGTTCGGGTTACGCCCCTGCAGCCAAGAATGTTATGAGCTGAAAGAGCCAGCTCCTGCGACTTGCTGTACTGGCCACTTGAAATCCCTGCCGGTATGATATGTATTGAACCGCCCGTTTCATACTTTGCCTTCAGGTCGTAGAACTCCCTTGTTCCGGAAGGAATGATCTCAACTACAGGCAAGGGCTTTCCATCAAGCACCCCTACGCTAAGCTCCCTCCCCTCAATGTATTTTTCTATTATAATTTCATTACTCAACTTAAAAGCGCCGCTTATCGCATGCTTAAGCTCCGCGCGGTTCCTTGCGATTGCCACTCCTATTGAAGAGCCCTGCTTCGAGGGTTTAACTACAACGGGAAGCTTCAGTTTTTTTAAAGTGAACTTATTGATTGATTTGTCCATTATTTCGTAATCGGGAATGGATATTTTATGGTAGGAAAGTATTTTCTTTGTAAATATTTTATTCATTGCCAGAGCGCTTGAAAGTACTCCGGAGCCGGTGTACGGGATACCCGCCAATTCCAGCATTCCCTGCATGACCCCGTCTTCGCCGTGTTCACCGTGAAGGGCAATAAACGCCAAATCCAGATTGCTGCGCGATAATTTTCTCGTTACATTTTTCTTAACGTCAATTTTGGCGACCTTAAGTCCCAGTGATTTTATTGCTTTGTATATGGCATTGCCTGTTTTCAGGGATATGCTTCTTTCCCGGGAAGTCCCTCCGCAGAGCACCCCAATTGATTTTCCTTTAAGTATTTTTGGGATTGTTGTTTTATTCTTCCTTTTCAATTAATTCTCCTTTTCCCCGGGAACCTGACTTCAGGTTCAAGTTTCACCCCATACAACTTTTTTACCCTGCCCCTGATAAGTTTTGCGAGAAGCATCACGTCCCTTGAGGTTGCACTGCCCTTATTAATAATGAAATTGGCGTGCTTTGCTGAAACTTCCGCTCCGCCTACTGCCGTTCCCTTTAAACCCGCTTTTTCAATCAACTGCCCCGCTTTAAGCCTGCCGGGGGGGTTTTTGAAAAATGAACCGGCGTTTTTTGACGCCAGGGGCTGTGTCTTTCGCCTCCTTGCGGCAATTGAGCGCGTCTTACTGAGAATAGCGGATTTTTTTGATTTTCTCAGTCTCAAGCCAACCCTTGTTATTACCGCATTTAGCGGTATTCCGCTTTTCCTGTAAGAAAATATTATTTTTTCCCCGGCTATTATTTTTGTTCTTCCTGCAGAATCAACCAGTTCAACCCAGTCAATTACATTGCCTATAGTGCCTTCTGCTGTTCCCGCATTTGTAGCAACCGCGCCGCCTAATGTGCCCGGGATGCCTGAGAGAAATTCAATCCCACCTAAGCTTTTATTAAGGGTTTTCTTAAGCAAAACAGCATTTTTTACTGCGGAACCCGCGACTACGCAGGAGCTATTAATCTTAATGCGGGAAAACTCCCCCGAGAGTTTTATCACAATACCCTTTATACCGTCATCCGGTATAAGTACGTTGGTGCCGCTGCCGATAACAAAGTAATCCATGCTTTTTAACGATATTGTTCTTATCAGTTTTTCAAGCTCACGGGAGTTCGCGGCTTTAACAAAATAACGGGCCGGCCCCCCGATGCGAAAAGACGTATGTCCCGCAAGAGGTTCGTTTGTCCTGACCGGGCATTTTACTGTTTTTCTTAGTTCCTTAAGCAATCACTTAACTCCGTTACATGAACATGAATGTTAGAATCGCCACACCAGTATACCGCCGCTCATGTCTTTGGATATGACCGGGATAAATTCAATACCCTCATAATTTTCAAAGTTCAATGAAAGATTAATAATTCTTGCTATGGCTCTCTTGAACCTGCTATCGCTGTTTATCAATTTAAGGCTTGCTTTTTCAAAATAGTTACCCAGGAGGAACCCAAGCCCGGGGGTAATTATAGCATCATTGAAACTGAACGACTGGTCAAGTATTTCAATAGTGCTTTCAAACAGAAAACTTGCCAGGAAGCTGCCATAGAAACTATGCGCCTTGCTGTAACCCCGCCCCCTGTAATAGAGGTAAGTCTGGGACCCGGTGTAGGGATGCCCTATGAAATTCCACAGGATGGAATCACCGTCCCACCACCGCATATTATTAAAAAACAAGTTCTCCTTATATGTTTCAAAATTACCATTCTCGTCATGTATTACTTTGAACATAAGTATATAGCCTGCCCAGTGCACGCCATACATGAAAGACGCGTCAAGGAAAACTTCTTTCTTCGTATGTTTCCTGGAGACAGGAACAGAATACTTTTTACCGTCAGCAAAAGCAATTGAGGAAAACAAAAGCAGGATTGCCGACACTATGATTGATTTTTTTATCATGTTGTTATGATTATTAAGTAACATATATATTATTATACATTATTTTATAATCAAAATAAATAAAATATTATTTAATGTTTGAATTTAAAATCAGGATGTCAGGTAAGGG
>JAUXDE010000094.1 GCA_030618495.1 Clostridia bacterium | reverse complement strand
CTACTATATTTTCTGTTATCTTTTGTTTTAAACAGCTCGTCCGCTATATCCAAAGCAGCTAATATCCCCACTTTATTCGTATCGGCAATATGTGATGTGCTGGCTATCTCGTTAATTTTCTTATCTACAAATTCAGCCAAACTCAAAATATATAAAGGGTCTTTGTCCTCCTTGTTTATACTGTATTTACCATGATATATCTCTACAGTAATTTTTTCTTCTTCTTTCATTGTTATATCCTAAAACACCTTCTCTAATTTAATCTTGATATTACTAAGGCGATTCTTTACTTCCAGCCTTTCCTTATTTAAAAACTCATTCTGCCGGGCTATTTTATCAACAGCTTTTGTTTGCTCTTCCAATAATTTCAATTTTTCTTTAAGTCTTTCCTCATTCTTTAAAAGCCTGTCATTTTCACTTCTAAGAATCTTGCATTCTGAACACAACTCCCGTATTTTCCCGCTCAAAACTTCAATATTATTCATTTCCTTATAATTATACTCAAACTCTTCTCGAGCGACGAAATTATACTCTGATGCAAATCGTTTACTTCCTGGTCAATCAACGTCCTGTTTTCGGACTGATAGATTATCCTGAAAGCCATTCCCTGGTAGCCCTCCTTCACCTGCTTGCCTTTATACATGTCAAATAGATGAATATTATTAATCAGGGCGCTTCCACTTTCAATAATTTTAGCATAAATACTGTCATAAGTCAATCCTTTTGGCGACAGCAGGGATATGTCTCTGCTCATAGCGGGATACCGGGGTATTTTTTTGAACTTTGTTTTAAAATCAGCCATCCCGCAAAGCCTGTCAAAATCAATATCAAAAGCAAATACCGGAAAGATGAAATCATACTTCTTCTCCATTGAACCGGATATCATGCCGAAAGAACCAATACTCGAATTATTTATAATTATGTCACATGACCGGGCAGGATTAAACACGGGATTCTTCGAGTGTTTGAAATTATAATCAGCTATCCCTGTTTTATCAAGCACCGATTGTATGATTCCTTTCAAATAATGAAAATCCACGGGTTTCAGTGTTTCGTCCCAGTAACTTTCCTGCCGCGCGCCGCTAAGGCAACCGCTCAACATTCTTCTTTCAACGGGAGGTTTTCCCTTTTCCCGATCCTTCATGAAAACCCTTCCCAGTTCGAATATTTTCATGTCACCGGTCTTATGGTTAAGGTTCCTGCGGACCGTTGACAGCAGTCCCGGTAGAAGCGTTGTGCGCAATAAACTCTGCTCCGATACCAGGGGATTGCTTATCCTGAGCATTTCGTTTTCCGGAGCTTCATTTTTGCCGGCATCCTCAAGAGCCCCGGCGCCGGTCAGGGAGAAATTAATCACCTCAAAAAACCCTAATTTTGCCATCATTGCCTTCACAAAACCGGAAAACTCAAATACCTCATCCGAAGATGAATTCGACACCTGTATCCTGGGCATTGAAGATGGAATCATATTGTAACCGTAAACACGCGCAACTTCCTCAACGATATCAATACTGCCGGTAATATCGTTACGGTACGACGGGACCTTTACGACAACTGAATCCGGGTTATCAGGGCTGGACTGGCAGCCAAATCCGAGTGACTGCAAAATCTCTACAACCTTATTTCCGGGGATGTCGCATCCGAGGACACTATTAACATCTCCCGGCGAAAAGTCCAGTTCATATCCCGGGAACGGTTCGGGGTATACATCAACGATACCCCCGGCAATGGTTCCTCCACAGAACTTCTGGAGCAATTGGGCAGCCCTGTTTATTGCAGTGATTACATTATTAACGTCAACCCCGCGTTCAAAACGGTATGACGCTTCCGTATTTATATTCATACCCGCTGCGCTTTTCCTTATCCCTCCGGGAACAAAATACGCGCTCTCAAGAAGAACGTTTTTTGTGCCCTCCTTAACACCCGTTTCCTCGCCGCCGATTATACCCGCCAAAGCCACGGGTTTTTCACTGTCGGCAATCACAAGGTCCCCGGCTCCCATTTTTACCTGGATGCCGTCTAGGCACTTAAGTTGTTCCCCGGCATTTGCGCATCTAACAACTATCTCATGAGCGCTCAGTTTATCGTAGTCAAAAGAATGAAGGGGGTGTCCCAGTTCAGCAAGAACGTAGTTTGTAATATCAACAACATTATTTACAGGTCTCATACCCACCTGGCTGAGCTTTTTCACAAGCCATCCGGGAGAAGGCCCCACTGTAACATTCTGAATAACCCGCGCCGCATAACGCTTACACCGGTCGGAAGCGTCTATCCTTACCCTGCACAAACTGTCTACGCCGATATCCGACTCGGCAAACCCCATATCAGGAACTTTCAAAGGCTTGCCCAAAACAGCGGACACCTCCCTGGCAACTCCTATTATACTTGCGCAGTCTGACCTGTTTGTAGTCAATTCAACATCCATCACCGGGTTGGAGAGCAGTATCTTTTCAACCTTTTCTCCCAGCTTGGCGTCCCTGGGCAATATTAGTATCCCTTCATGTCCTTCGCCTATCCCAAGTTCCTTTTCGGAACACAGCATTCCCGCAGAAACCTCATCGCGTATTCTTCTCTTGCTGATTTTTGCGCCACCCGGCAAAGTGGCTCCTACCCTTGCCAGGGGAACCCTGTCCCTTTCCTTGATGTTCCTGGCGCCGCAAACGATGGCAAATATCTGCCTGCCGTCAGAAACCTGGCACGTCATAAGGTTATCTGCGTTTGAATGCGGCTTCACCTTCAAAATCTCGCCAACAACAACATTATCCATCTCCGGCTGAAAATAGGAAATATCTACAACTTCCAGGCCAACCCCGGTAAGCGCTTCAGCAAGCTGTTGCACTGATATATCCACATCAACCCATTTTTTTAACCAATCAAAAGGTATTTTCATTTTTTGTCTGCTTTACTTGAAGAGAACGGATGCCAGTTCAGACCACTCCTTTGTAACCGTATTCAACTTCCCGACTCCGTCTTCAAGAGGCACCCCGACAACCTTGGTTCCCTGGAGCGCAACCATTGTGCCAAACTTCTTTTCCTTAACTAAATCGACCGCTTTAACTCCGGTTCTTACTCCAAGCATCCTGTCAAAAATAGTAGGCGGGCCGCCCCTCTGCATATGACCTATTACACCCACTCGCGCCTCTACCCCGAGTTTTTTCTCGAGTATCTCCACTATCTGCCTGCCGACTTCCCTTCTCTTTAAAATCATGTGACCAAACTGATCCAGTTTTTCCTTGCCAACATCCTGCCCCGGAACACTGATTCCTTCAGACACAACCACGGTAGCGCATTTTCTTCTTTTATAAACCTTTTCCAGGTGCTCGCACATCTTACCTACATCAACATCCCCATCCTCGGGAAGTAAAACCCAGTCCGCCTCTCCGGCTATGGCCGTAAATAACGCCACCCATCCGGCGTGCCTTCCCATAACTTCAAGAACCATTATCCTTCGGTGGGACCTGCCCGTATCCCTTAAAACCTCAAGGGCATTGACGGCAAGGTTAACGGCGGTATCAAAACCAAAAGTGTAGTCCGTAGCCGATAAATCATTGTCCATGGTCTTTGGAATGCCCACAATATTCACTTTATGTTCGTTGTAAAGCTTATTGGCAACCCCAAGCGTATCGTCGCCGCCCAGGACAACAAGCCCATCAAGCTCAAACTTTTTGATATTCTTCAGGACTTTTTCCACTCCGCCGTCTTCCTTGTAAGGATTGGTTCTTGAGTTCCCGAGCATGCTTCCGCCTTTACTCATTAACCCTTCAACCTTATGAATATCAAGGGGTTCCGTCAATCCCTCCACTATCCCCTTCCATCCATCATTAAAACCAATGGTTTCCCAGCCAAAATGCAGCGCCTGCAAAACCACACCCCGAATTGCGGGGTTTAACCCGGGACAGTCACCGCCGCCCGTTAAAACGCCTATCTTCATCAAATTACCTCTCTTTCTAACCTCAGTAAAAAAGGGTATAAAAAGGGGACGTCCCCTTTTTTTATGCTTTGCCCGTACAGCCAAACACTTTCATCCTGCTTCTTACGATTTTCTTCGCAGCGTCTTTTGCGGGCCCCAGTATTTTCCTGGGATCGATTTCTTTTGGATTTTTCTCCATAATTTCTTTCATTTTGCCTACAAAAGCCATTCTTATTCGTGTGTCGATATTTATCTTTGAAATCCCAGCCGCTATGCCCTTCTTGACCTCTTCATCGCTGCAACCGGACGCTCCGTGTAAAACAATGGGAACATCCGTTAGTTTACGAATTGTTTTTATGAGATCTATTTCAAGCTTCGCAAATGGAGTCCTGCAGCCGTGTATCGTTCCAACTGCCGCCGCAAGGAAATCAAGTTTTGTCTGTTCAACGAATTTCTTTGCCTCTTCGGGCTTGGCTAAGAAATCCTTTGTTTTCTCTATTGTAACGCCCGGCTCATCTGTATCCTCGGCTTTCCCTATCTGTCCTATTTCCGCCTCAACGGGTATATTGCATGCGTGAGCCATATCGCATACCTTCTTTGTTATCTCCACGTTCTGCTCAAAAGGCAGTTTCGACCCATCCACCATAAGCGATGTAAAACCCGCCCTCAAACACTTTATGTTCTGGTCCAGGTCCGTACCGTGGTCAAGGTGCAGCGCAACGGGAACCGTTGCCCCCTCTGCCGCCACCCTTACTATTGCAACAATGTAATCAAGGCCCGCATACTTTATCGCTCCCTGCGATGCCTGCAGTATTACAGGAGAACGTTCCTCCTCGGCAACTTCAATTATTGCCTGCGCAATTTCCATGTTGTTGGCATTGAACGCGCCAACAGCATAACCTCCCTCTTGAGCCTTCTTAAGCATTTCCTTCGTTGTCACTAACGGCATACTTTTTTCTCCTTTCTGTTTATTTCTTTTTAGATTTCTGCAAAGAACCGTCAATAAATCTACCCATTTGACGGAACTTCTGATACCTATCCTGAATCAATTCTTCTGCGGTCATTTGCTTCAGTTCATCCAGTTGTTTTTTCAAACTCCGGGCAAGACGTTTAGCTACAAACTCAACATCACGATGCACTCCACCCAGCGGTTCGAGAATAACTTCATCAATTATTTTAAACTTGTATAGGTCCGAAGCGGTAAGTTTCAAAGCCAATGCCGCTTCAGGCGCCTTTGAAGCGTCACGCCACAAAATGGAAGCGCATCCTTCCGGCGATATTACGGAATAAATAGAGTTCTCAAGCATCAACACCCTGTTCCCCACGCCAATACCAAGGGCGCCTCCGCTGCCGCCTTCTCCGATCACAACAGAGACAAGGGGAACACTTAGACCTGCCATAGCTTTCAGGTTAGTGGCAATTGCTTCCGCCTGGCCCCTTTCCTCGGCTCCTATGCCCGGATACGCGCCCGGGGTGTCTATTAGCGTTATAACCGGCAGGTTATATTTTTCAGCTAACCTCATCAACCTCAATGCCTTTCTGTAACCTTCCGGACGGGCCATCCCGAAATTCCTCATTAAATTTTCTTCCGTGGTGCGTCCCTTCTGATGGCCTATTACCATAATGCTATCATCATCAAAATCCGCAATCCCGCCGACAATGGACTTGTCATCAGAATAATTTCTATCCCCGTGCATTTCAATAAAATCGCCAAATATCATATTTATATACTCGGTTGAGTTAGGCCTGTTTGGATGGCGCGCCATGTATACTTTCTGAAAAGGGGTGAGGTTGGAGAATATATCCTTTTTCAGTTTACTGCATTTTTGCTGGAGTTTTTTTATTTCATTCGAGAAATCAATGTTTTCACTTTCCCCCAGGTTCTTCAGTTCCTTGATTTTCTCTTCCAGCTCAATCACCGGACTTTCAAAATCAAAACCTTTTATTCCGTTACTCATCCATCCTCCACTACACTATAATATCCTGACCAGATGAAGCCGCACGAAGAACTCGCTTAAATTAGCATTTCCTACATTCTTAATTCCGATATCAATTCCAAAACTTTCAGGCGCCACGGGTATATGGAATGCAAAGGAAAAATCACCTTCAAGGGACATCATTTTACCTATCTCCCCCAGGTACTCGGCATGCAGCAACAGTTTTTCATTCAGGGTAATTACTGCCGCTAAAAACCCGTTGAACTTCAGTTCTTCAAAATCAGGAATATTTAAACCCAGGGTTATGTTGACAATGGAATTATTGGACTGCGCTTCATTCTGTTTGCTTCCAACAACATAAAACCCTTTTCCACTTACTTTATACGTATGCCTAATGTCGTCATACTGCCTGTAACCCCGGGAATCATAACCCGTGGCTAACGAAATAGCCCCTGTCAACAATTGCAGTTTTGCAAACAATCTCGGCTGGCGGAAATCCACCGGCCCGGCAAGCAGTCCATCCCTGTTAAAAGTCGGATCGTAGCCATGTCGTTCTGTGAGCCAA
>JAUXDE010000072.1 GCA_030618495.1 Clostridia bacterium | reverse complement strand
GTAGTCTGAACCAGGGAATAATAGAGGTGGAGACAACTCCGAGGCAGGTGAAGCTCCTCTGCAACGCTGATAATGTATCTATACTTGCAGACAGTTCAAGCACATCGCTGGTAACGGCGGAGGTTTGCGATGCCGTGGGGGGGTTGGTTAACTCTGCACTAGAAGAAATAACCTTTAGTATATCCGGGGGTGGCTCATTACTTGATACGACGCAGAAGGCTGCTTCGGGAGGAATTGCAACGGTCATGATGAAGTCAACCCTGGAAATAGGCACGGCATCGGTAGGGGCGACGAGTTCCGGTTTGACTGAGGGGGCGGTTGAAGTAATAATGCTAAACCCGAGCGCTGCTGACCATCTTATCTGTACAGCGGACCCTACAAGTATAGTCGCGGATAGTTCAAGCACCTCACTTATAACCGCAAGATTAGTTGATGATTCAGAGCAGCTTGTGGCGAGCGCAACCAACACGGTAACTTTCAGCGTGTCAGGTGAAGGAACGTTATCAGGTGCAACAGTGAAGCTGGCATCGGGAGGGCTGGCGGTGATTAACATGCAGTCAACGGCTATTTCGGGCACGGCTTCTGTGACGGCAACGTCCGACAACCTTGCGGAAGGCAATGTTGATATAACGACCACGCCCGAGCCGGTAAAGATAATTGCTACTGCAGACCCGTTATCAATAGAAGCGGACGGTGCTTCAACTTCACTCATAACCGCGAGGCTTTGCGACAGCGGTGATGTAACCGTACCCGGCGCCACGAACGATGTAACCTTCAGTATTGAAGGGGAAGGGGTTCTTTCGGGAGGTGACCCGAATCCCGTAAGCGCGTCCGGCGGCATTGCGACGATACACATGGTATCCACCCTGAGCATTGGCCCCGCTGTTGTGACATCGGAGTCGACAGGGCTCGATACGGGAACGGTGCTGGTGAATATAACTTTTGGTGGTTCCACTAAAATAATCTGCACTGCCAGCCCTGCAGAGCTGGTGGCGGACGGAATCACAACTGCGGCGATAACCGCAAGCATAACGGACGACGGCGGGAACCTTGTGACGACGGCAATCAACAGTATAACCTTTACGGTCTCGGGGGCGGGTGTTCTTTCAGGCAGCCTGGAAGTTAATGCTGTGGGAGGCATTGCCACCGTTGCCATGATACTGGTGGGCTCAAGCACCGGTACGGTGACTGCAGCCTCCTCCGGGCTGACACAGGGTTCTATAGATGTACCGCCGGCTAACGCAAGAATAAAACTACTGACAGATCCATTTCATACAACCATGGATGTAAATGTCGCAGGCGCTCAGAAGGAAACTGAAGTAGACCTTGTCGTAACGGTGGAGGACAAGGAGAGTCAGCCAATAACCAATGTCAGCAGTATTGTTAATCTAACCGTTGTGGAGGGAAACCCGGATAACGTGGCGGTTTCGTCCCTGCAGATACAGTTGAGCAGTGGCACGGGCAGGTTTGAAAATATTAGTTTTTCCATGCCTGATGTGTATAGACTGAAAGTTACGGGAACCGGACTGTCCGAGGATTCGTTCCCTATTAACGTGTTTTTAGCGCCGACTCAGGGCACCATAATAGAGGATGATTCGAGTGAGGCATCTATAAACATTCCTGCAGACAGCCTGACCCGGATCATACTCACGGCCGAATTCCTGGATTACAATGAAATTGAACCGATCCTGGCAGACAAGGTAAACGCTTCACTTGAAGCTTTAAGTTCAGACCCGTCAATTATTTATAACCAATCACTTTTTGAAGGTTCACTGACTGATTTTAGGCTGTTAGACGAGGGTGGTTCCCCCCTGGGTGACAGTGACCTGCAGTTCGAAGGCACAAGGCCGCAGGTAACCCTGCCCTATCCCATGGGCACCAATGTGGATGATGCTAAACTGAGGGTGTATTACTTCAATGAGCATCGCGGGACGTGGGAGAGGCAGCCTGATGAGGATACCGATTTTGACTACGAAAGCGGGCTGAGTATGCTGACGGTAAGCCATCTTTCCATCTATGCGGTACTGGGGTACGCAGTCAGCGGCCAGACGGAGATTACGGAGGTCATGAACTATCCCAACCCGTTCAGCGGAAGTACGGAAATAATATTCACGCTGGGCAAATTTCCCGATTACATAAAGATAAAGGTATATTCCCTGTCGGGGCGGTTGATAATGACCGATTACGTTACACCATATTATGAAGGTTATAACAAGTACAGTTGGGACGGGACCGATGAAAATGGTGATGAAGTGGCAAACGGCTTATACTTTTACAGGATAGAAGCTGTTTACGAAGGTCAGACCATCAGCTCAACCGGCAAAATGGTAAAAATAAAATAGGGGTCAGGCCTCAACAACTTTTAGGAGAGAATAAAAATAGTGAAAGGTAAATATTACGCTGAATTCCGGATTCCGTTTATCGTTATTTTATTTTGATAATCAATATGTTTCTTCTGATATGCTATGGCACAACCAACTACAACCTGTTGTTTAAATAGTATTAATTTCATTTGATTGATTCTATCACACTACAGATATCTTGTCAAGAATTGAATTAGCGTGAGAATGGTAACATCCACTGGTGTCTAAATAGTGTCCCTACTATAGAAGAAAAGACCTAAAATACCATCAATGCATACAAATACTCAAAATACGAAATCATCAATAAATTAAAGGATTAATAAGATTATCGTCGGTAGGTTACTTTTTCTTCGGTCGGGTTAGCAAACCCCCTCCTGTGAATCAGCCACTTGGGTACCTCTCCGTAGACTGAGTAACAGAATGATATATTACTTATTTATGAAGGAAAATGCAACCGGAAAGTTATAATGACAGGTAAAAATGTCAAATGCCAAAACCTGACCCTATTATTCTGAGAAACAGCTAAAAACTAAATAAATCAAGAACCAGCACTTGACTGCCCGTGGGCAAATCGCCTTCTACATAATTTACTATATCCCCCAGCTGGGTATTGTAGTTTTTTGTATCCCCTGCCGGAACAGTAACAGAGCCGGCATCATCCATAGCCTGAAGGTCAGCTAAACTTGCTTCTGCATTCATTAAATAATATTTAGCTTGACTAAAGACCATGGTGTCGTTTGCCAGTTTTAGAAGAAAATAGTCATCTGTTCCCTGGGATATCCCGTAACCTGTAACGTTATGATATTCATTTAAACACCTGATTTCATTTTTCATTTTATTGTTTCCGGCCAAAAAGGCAGCACTTTCTTATTTGTTTCGCCTGGCAGCGTAATTGAAAGGATGAAAATAATTATGCCATAATTTGTCGGAAGAAACAAATTGATTATCAAAATAAAAATAATCAACCAGTACTTCGTGCAAGCGCTTCAATTCTTTTAAGTGTATCCTGTTTTTGGTATTCTCTATGGTTAAACCCAGCAATTCAAGGGCACGCTCTATAGCCTTGATACTGTATTCCCTGTTCTTATCCCTCCAGCTGATAGCCCGCTCAACTTCACTTCCAACATTTGCCATTTGCTCAAAAAATGTTAGTTCAAACCATTTGCCTGAAGCTAAATTCTTATGCTGATAATTCATCTTTCCACCAGGTTATTGACAATTTCAATTATACTGCTTCTTATGCCGGAGTCATCAACGTTACGGGTACGATTCCCCTGGGATGGCCTGAGATTTATCATAGAATCAAACTCGATCCAGCTATCATCTTCAATATCCACATACAGGTTGATCCCCCACAGGCTATGCTGTTTTGAACCATTTTCAAGTAAAATCGCCTCTTCATCCGAATGAAGTTCACCACCTACAGCCATGATTTTCTTTTCCGTATCAACTACAGCTTTAACCATATTGCCAAACATATTTTCTGCAATTGTTTTTAATTCACCTATGGGTATTTTATCTTTAATAATTTCCATTTTAAGATTCTATCGTTATTTAATTCACCCCTTCAACCACCCGGGCAACTCTCCGTGATCGAACTTAATTTAATGAGTATAATATCTAATTATCGGGGGAAATGCAAGGGGAAGTTTACCGAAGGATAAGACTCATTTGTCCACGCGCATAGGTTTTAACCTTGCCGGAAACAGAACCCGGGATGGTAAGTTACAGGCTAAAAAAACAGGCAGGAGAAATAAACAAGTTGACTACTGCAGAAACAAAGAGTATAATTAAACCGTAATACGATCAAGAAGTGGGGTAAAATTCACTGACAATCCCGGGTCAAGATTCCCCGGCAATTCTCAGAAGGAAAGAAGATAAAAATGATAAAGAAAATACCTTTTAACATTGACAGCCTACCTGCTCCTGAAGCGGGATTCCCAAGGGCTACGGAGTTGAAAACAGGCAACGTGAGGATACTTCTTATATCCGGCACCTCAAGCGTCGGGCCCAACCGCGAAACCATGTCTCCGGGTGACTTCGAGGCCCAGGCGAGACACACTTACAAGAACATCAAGGACCTGCTCACAAGCAGGGGTTTTGAAGTAAGTGATGTTATACGGTGGCGCATCTACCTGAGCGATATTGCAAAGTATTATGACAGGTTTAACAAAATAAGGGATGAATTCTTTTGCAATAACAACATCACCAGAGAAAACATGGCTGCTTCATGTTGCGTGGAGGCAAAGCTCTGCCGGGAAGACCTTACCGTTGAAATAGAAGCCGACGCCCTGCGGGAAGACGGCTAAGACAGCAAAAAGAAACGAGCGTATAATTTGGATGTGAATTATACAATTATTATCCTGACCGGATACGTTCTTTATTTTGCCGGAAATATATTAAGGATCAAGCTGAACCTGAATGTGAACTTTAAAGTTATGCTCTGGCTGGTTCTGGCTTTGCACCTTTTTTCCCTGGTTGCCAGGGCATACAGGCTCAGGTTCTTCCCAATGCTTACTGTCGCAGACACGCTTGTACTGCTGGGATTCTTCCTCATGTTGTTTCACTCGGTTTCCCGCAATAAACTGCTTGGACAGCTCCCCGTTATAGTTTCAATAGTATTCATTTGTATCAGCGTGGTTCTTTATCATATAGGCGGCGATACGCTCCCCATCAAAGCATTCCAATCCTGGCTGCTCCCTGTCCATGTAGGGATAACCATTTCAGGTTATACGTTCCTGACGCTGGGGTTCATCAATTCAATCATTTACCTCTATAGAAAAGCCCGGGATGGGAGCAACCTGGAAGTGCAGGCGCTTGAACTATCCTCATTCAAACTCATAGTGGCAGGTTACGCGCAGTTCAGTATTGGAGCATTGGTGCTGGGAAGCATATGGGCCAGGATTGCATGGGGCAGGTTCTGGGGCTGGGATCCCAAGGAAACGTTTTCACTGATAACGTTTTTAATATATTCATTGTATGTTGTTCTTAAATTTATAAAGAGAAAAGAAGAAACTATAGGACTTGCCGTACTTGCGGTCTTTTGCTACCTTGTTCTTATGTTTACTTATCTGGGAGTACCTTTTATTCTCTCGGGGTTGCATTCCTACTTATAGCCTGTCTGGCGAAAAAGAGGCGTATGAAACGTATAGTTGTACTGATAAGTCTTCTGTTGGCGCTCGTACTTTACCGGCTTGTATCCATAAAAGACAACAACCCGGTTATTATTTTTGATAAGGGTACAGGGAAACAGCAGTTGAACTGCTTTACGTCCGCGGATATAGAAATAATAGATATACCCTGCCAGGAAATAGAATTCCTTCCCGGTTCTACGGCTGGTTTAGACGCTGTATCCGGAGCCAGCATAAAAAAAGAAGAGAACGTTCCTACTGTATACAGGAACAGAAAAAAACCTGAATTACTGCAAATATACAGGCCTTACGATAAGGCTTCTTTCCCGGCAAATATTGCCCCGCCCCTGTTTAAATGGGATGATTTAAATAATAACCTGTGGCTCATTGAATTTATCCTGGAAAATGGCACCGGGATACAGGTTGTTACGCGCAAACAATCATGGAGGCCGCCGGGGAGAATATGGTCAAGAATAAAGAAAGAAGCTGCCGGACAGCATGTCAGCATGCGGGTGCTGGGGTGTAAGGCAGACAGCAATGCAGAAAAAAATAAAATACATAGAAGTCATCCGGTATCTTTCAGGATATCAGAATTCCCTGCTGACGAAGTTGTTATCTATCGTTTGGTGTCTCCCTCCTTTAATGCGGCAAAAACCCCGAATATATTTATCAGGTATTTAAGTAGTTTTAAGACTAAGATATTTCTGCCCTGTAAAGGTAGATTCTGCGCTTCGTGTCATACGTTCACAGGTAAAACGAATAGCGATAAGGTGTGTATCCCGTGGAGAAACATGCACAGGGGCGGGGCCGGGTTTTTTATATATGATATAAAAGAAAAGTCGGGGGAGAGAATTAAAATTCCTCTCGGGGGAAGTACTTTCGTATGCTGGTCACCTGACGGCAGAAAATTAGCTTTAAGCGTGAGGCAGAAATTAAGAAGCAGTACGCCTATAACCCAGGAAACCCAGTACGCATTCAGCCCTACGGCGGATATAGCGGTATATGATACTGAGAAAAATACCATTTCTCTCTTACCCGGGGCAAGCGACCCTGAATACCTGGAAAATTATCCCCGCTGGTCACCCGGGGGGAAAACTATAGCATTTTGCAGGGATGCAGTAGAATCGGCAAAAGAAGGGCGGTACAGGCAGAAGTATAATATATTCCTTATCCCTTATAATGACGGCAGGGGTGGTGAGCCTGCGCCATTGAAGGGCGCGTCATTTAACGGTATGAGTAATCATTACCCGAGATTTTCTCCGGATGGAAAATGGATTTCTTTCTGCAGGTCAAAATATGGTTCATTGATTAAACCCTCCAGTGATATATATATTTATTCCATGGAAGAAAACATAGTAAGGCGTCTTGCTTGTAATGCGGAATACACGGCAGATTCATGGCATAGCTGGTCTTCCAACAGCAGGTGGCTGATATTTGCTTCAAAAAGAGACGACGGTATTTTTACCAAACTCTATCTTACCGAAATAGATGAGAATGGGTTGAGTTCGCCTCCGGTGATGTTACCCGAGAAGAAGTTTAGCCAGAAGAGTTATAATGTTCCCGAATTTCAGAAACAGTCCCCGGGGATTGATGCCGGGAAACTGTATAAGGTCATGAACAAAGGTTTTGTCCGTAACGTAGAAGAAGTCATAAATGACTTAAAATAATTCTTTTTACCTGGATTCCAGATGCTGAAAAAATATTTATTAATAATAGTTTTAGGTTTCATTGTTTATTCCAACTCGCTTAATAATACCGCATTTATTTCAGGGCATGATTCTATCGCAAATAATCCTCTTATTCATAACTACAGGAACATCCCGGCAATATTCACCAGGGCAGTCCTGCATTACAAAGATGAATATCATCCCTTAAGCCTGGCTGTCGGGGCTATTTTAAAGACTGTTATCGGAGAGAATAACATTATTGGCTGGAGGATATCGCTGATACTGCTTCATGTTGCAGGCGCGCTCCTTTTGTATGCCCTTATTTTTATTATTTTAAGAAAAGACAAGGTTGCGCTGTTCGGGGCCATAGTGTTTTTGGTTCACCCTGTTTCTACTGTTGCCGTTAATGTAGTTGATAATATTCATTTGCTGTTAGATGTTATTTTATTGTTAGGCACCCTGATACCGGCACTGCTTGCATTGAAAAAAAACAGGGCAAGGTACTATGCGCTCAGTATCATAATGTTTCTGGGTGGATTACTTAACTCCAACCTTATACTCGTCGTTTTACCCGCTCTTCTCTTTCTATTGGCGGCAGCGCTGATTTTTAAGAAAAGCAACCTCAAACCAGGCCGCGTGCTTATTCTATTCATGGCAATGTTAATAATTTCTATGTTATATCATTTTATAACCCTGAGGATAAACCTCTATCCTCTTACGTATTTTCCTGAAAAAGAATTTATACCGGGAGAGTCTATTAAGGTTATATGGGAGGCTTTTAAAACGGTTATTTCAAGTATAGTAATTTTTATTTATCCATACCGGAATGGTTCTGTTCATTGCATTGAGAAGTGCCTGTATATTCCGGCTGTAATTTATTCAATCGCGCTTTCATTCATATTTTACCTGGCTTATGACAGGATTAAGAAAATAAAATCTTTGACATTCGTGATTATATTTTTGGTTGGCTTATATTTTGCGCCCTGCACGTTCATGGAAAACAGGCGATACGCTACAGATGCTACTTTCTGGAATTCACAGAAGGGTGAAGAAGCAAAATACAGGCTGGCAAAAAGTTATTATGAAGCAGGATTGCTTGATGAAGCCATAAAACATCTTATGTTTATCGCAGACAAGGGTTCCCCTGAAAGGAAAAAGCATTCGCTTTCCTTTCTGTCAGATATTTATAACATGAAAGGAGATAACAGAACGGCTTTCTACTACCTGTTTGAACTCTCAAAACTCATAAAGAAACATGAGTTTCTTATGGACATAGAACTACATTCCTATGATGCCAGGATTCCACCCATTAAAAAAAAGAAAGTAAAGGATAGAATGCTGTTTTTCAAATCAGCGGGGAAGGTGTATTTTAGCGCCGGTTTATACGACTGGTCAGAGTATTTCTTTTCCTACCTGTACATGTATAATCCTTATGACATAGAAAATCTTTATTACCTGGCAAAAATCATGAATTGCAGGAAGTTTTATTCAGCATCAAGGGTGTATCTTAAGCAAATATTGAAGTTAATGCCCGGTTACACTCCCGCCATCGAAGAAATGGAACTTGTTGATGATGTAATTGCTGGTAAGGTTAGAACTTACGCGGATTATTGCAGTCCGGGTAAATTGGATGTTTCAGATGAAGACAGGAAGTTCATGGTGCAATCCTTGTTTTCTACCGGGGCGCTTGACTATGAAAAAGCAAGAAGCTTTTGTGGGCGCGTGTATAACCGGGTTAAGAATAAATATTTAGAAATAAGCAAAGAAGAGCAATATGATTCATATTACAGGTATAAACTGGCTATTTTAGATGAACTGGAAAAGGAATACGAAGAAATAACCCTGTTCTTAAAGGAAAATAACGAAGAGTTAAAAGACGTTCTGCTATCTCC
>JAUXDE010000056.1 GCA_030618495.1 Clostridia bacterium | reverse complement strand
CCATTATACAAAAAAACACCCGGGTGTTAAAGATTTTTTCTTACAATTCTTACAATTATTTTACTTAACAACACTCATGTTATGGTATACACTTATACTTTATTATGGACAGACCTACGACATCGGCACGGGAGAAGCGACTCAGGGTTGATTTTAAGACAGGTTTGGCACAAATAAAAAAGGGCGGGTTTTTTACCCGCCTTTTTTATTGGTACATATTTATTGCTGTCAGGAATATATTTTTCTGTAAACGTACTCCGCTATTGCCGGCGAAGCGGTCAATCCCGGGGACTCTATTCCAATGAGATTTATAAATGACGGCAGCCCCCTGGCGCTCTCTTCGGCGATTATGAAATCCCTGAACCCGTTTTTGTCCGGTTGTACCTGTGGCCTTATTCCCGCCATGTCCGGTTCAAGGTCTTCCATTTTTATCGAAGGGATGAACCTCTTTAGCCCATCCCGGAAATCCTTCTTGTGGTTTTCATCCACCGTATAATCGATTTCATTCACATTGAAGGCGTTCGGCCCGGCTTTCATGCGTCCCTGCAGGTCCTTTACGGTGTGTATACCCAGGCTGTTTTCCGCGGGAAGCGGGTATATCAACCTGGTGAAAACATCCCTGTACGAATCATTCACGTGAAAATACTCACCCTTGCAGTAACTTGTCTTATAATTTGCCCTGTGTATATCAATCCCCGCCATCCGCGCTATACTATCGGCTCCCAGCCCCGCGCAGTTTATAACTATTTTGGTTAAAAAAGAAAACTGCTTCCCGGACGAATCCCTGGCTGTGAGCGTATACTCATTACCTGTTTTCCCGATACCGGTCACTTCATTTGAGAAGGATACCATGGCGCCTTTTTCTTCCGCCACGGACTTGAAGTATTGCATCAGCCGGTGGGAATCTATTATGCCCGTTGAAGGGCAGTGGAGCGCCGCCGCAACATCCAGGTTCGGCTCCAGTTTTCCCGCCTCCTGTCCCGATAAAAGCTTTAAATCCTTTAAACCGTTGTTCTTTCCGTTTTCAAAGAGCTTCTCCATCGCTTCAGTTTCATCTTTTGAATCCGCGACTATCAGTTTCTCCGGCCTGCCGTATCCAATGTTGTTCTCCTCGCATATTTTATAGAGTCTTTTATTTCCTTCTATGCATAACATTGCCTTGAGTGATTGGGCAGGATAATATATACCTGAATGTATAACCTCGCTGTTCCTGCTGCTTGATTCCCGGCCGAAGTTATCGTTTTTTTCCAATACCAGGATTTCCCTGTTTTTTTCAGAGAGTTTTGCGGCAACCGCCAGCCCCACAACACCGGCGCCGATAATCGTTATGTCAACCTTGTCCATTTTTATTAAAACCTTTATCAGAATTCAAGCTCTGACCCAAGGTACAGCCGGAAGTCATTGGGGCTCTGCTGGTTATTCGTTGCAAGGCTGATATCAAATGACCACCTGTCGTTGTCAAGTTTAAAACCGGCCCCGTAACCTACCCCGCCGTCTTCTAACAGGTTAACATAAGAATCAGACCATACGCCCGCGCTGCCGAACAAACAGAAATATAAATCCCTCCACAAGGGCACAGTAAGTTCCAAAGACCCCCAGATGTAGAACAGGCACGTGAAAGCATCCTCGGTGAACCCCCTCAGGTTCTTCATGCCCCCGAGCCTGAACAGGTCATAATAACATAAATCCGGCCTCCTGGTAAACATTATCCCGTCTCCCTCCATGAATTCCAGGACAATGCCTTCGCCCATGGAGAACTCATGGCTTACCGAAGTTTCA
Source organism: Clostridia bacterium (assembly GCA_030618495.1). GTDB lineage: Bacteria > UBA6262 > WVXT01 > WVXT01 > JAUXBS01 > JAUXBS01. Next base: position 9,129 of record JAUXDE010000056.1, on the reverse strand, counting down.
AGCTTTGTAACGTGTCTTCTATCGTCAGCGGAGTCAAGCCCGACTTCCATGAAAATCTCGTTGAATAACCGGCTCATAACCAACCAGCAATCCTCTTTCTTGTCAAAAATGAGGCCCAGCAGAAAATTATTCTTTGAACGCCCCGGAGAACTGTAAAGCTCGATGTTCTCCCACCTGTATCCCAGGACACCCTTCCCTTTCCCCTCAAACAGCTCTACGAAGGATATTCCTATACTCCTTTTTTCATAACTGCAAGCCCCCGGGTCCGTATCAATCCCCATGGCGTCATATGCACCCTGGGAGAACAACTCGCTTTCATTGTGGAAGTTTATGCTATAGAACATATCTCCTATTGATTCTAAATAATTGATGTCATAAACCGCCCTGCCTGTATACGGCCCTTCGGTAAATACGTCGATTTCCCTGTGCACGCCGTCATACAGGTTTTTCGATGAAAAATCCAGCGCGCCTATAAGCTGTCCCTCTCCGCCCAAAGCATTTGAACTGTAGCCGCCCCTTAACCTGACAGAGTTTAACGTCTTCTCGCTGATTTTTACCCTTAAAACCGCATCCATTATGGTTTTGTCTGAGACGATACTATGCTCAGCCACTTCCGCGAACGGGGACCCTTCCATCGATTTCATCCTGTCTTCAATCTGCCCGGCGGTGTAAAAACTCCTCTGCTTAATATTGAATTTATTAAGGATATCCTTCGTATTTGTCCTGGTGTTGCCCTTTATTTCGATTTTGTTTATCTTAAACGCGGATTTGTCGATAACTATGAAATCTTTCTTAAAGGATTGGTTTATCTCCGGTGGTTCAGCTACCATGGTATCAGTTACTATTTCAAACTTTCCCGAAACCATCCTTACCGCTTTTTCAACCGGCAGGAAAGCGTACATATCGTAATAGTACGTCGCGTCCCTCAGGAGCGCTTTATTGTTATCTTTACCGTCCCAGTCAATCCTGACGGCGACTGTTCCGGTCATTATTTTGAAGCTTCCCGTACTCATCACGGGATTGTTATCTGAATCATAAACTTCAATGGTTATCTCCGCGTCAAAATCAATGTCAATAACGAAGACGTACTTTATGGTGGGCGTTGATTCAGCCACAGCGCCTTGGGCTGTTGTCGTACTATCCTCCACGGCATACTTTACCGTGGATGTGGTTTCTTTCACCAGGGCAGTTTCTTCAGAAAAAGAAACGCCTGCGGTAAAACAATAAACAGCAACAACGGTTATGAGTGTTCCTGTGATTTTCATTTTTTTACCTTCCTTATTTTTATTGCGCAGACCTTAAGTTCAGGTATCTTCGCTACCGGGTCAAGAGCGTCGTTGGTAAGAACGTTCGCTACCGCCTCCGCAAAATGAAACGGCATAAATATTACGCCCGCGGGGGATTTTTCGGTTACCTTTGCCGTTGCCGTAATCCTTCCTCTGCGCGATATAAGCTCAACCTTTTGAGCTTCCTTGATTTTATTTGCAGCGGCGTCAGCCGGATTTATCTCAACCAGCGCTGGCGGTGAAAGTTCTTCAAAACCGGGAGTCTTTCTTGAAAGAGTGCCCGTATGGAAGTAATGAAGGAGCCGTCCGGTTGTAAGTATGTAGGGATAGTTCTTATCTGTAAGTTCATCAGGGTCCTTATAAGTTGTAGGATGAAACCTGCCCTTTCCCCGCTTAAAACCATCCTTGTGCAGGTATGCGGTTCCGGGATGCTTGTCATCGGGACAGGGCCACTGGAGTCCCACTTTCTTTATCCTTTCATGCGTTATGCCGCCGTAAATGGGCATAAGCGAGTTTATCTCGTCCATTATCCGCGAAACGGTCTCGTACTTCCTGTCATAATCTATTCTCCCGGCAATATCCGATATTATCTCCCAGTCCTGCCTTGCCTTGCCGGGCGGGTCAACAACCTTTCTTAACAGTTGAACGCGTCTTTCCGTACTCGTGAAAGTGCCTTCCTTTTCCGCAAAACTCACCCCGGGAAGAACCACATCCGCATACTCGGCAGTCTCTGTAAGGAATATATCCTGTACTACCAGGAAATCCAGGTTTTCAAGCGCCTTTCCCGTCCTGTTGGTGTTCGGGTCTGAAATCATGGGGTTCTCACCCATTATGTACAATGCTTTTATGTTACCCTTTTCCGCTTCGTGCATTATTTCAACCACCGTCAACCCCGGTTCTTCGGGAGGAATCTTTCCCCACTCCCTCCTGAACTTCTCCCTGACCTCCTTGTCAGCAAGCGGCTGGTAACCGGGAAACACGTTCGGAAGGGCCGCCACGTCACAGGCGCCCTGCACGTTATTCTGCCCACGAAGGGGATTGACCCCCGCGCTCTCGTATCCTACGTTATCAGTCATCATCGCAAGGTTGGCAAGGGCAAGAACATTGTCCGTTCCCGTCGTATGCTGCGTAATGCCCATACTGTAGACTATTGAAGCCCTTTGGGCCCCGGCGTACATCCGCGCGGCATTCTTGATATCCTCAGCCTTAACGCCGGTTATTTTTTCGGAGACTTCGGGAGTGTATTTCTTTACGACCTTTTTAAACTCTGAAAAATTTTCGGTCTTTGACAGCACCTTCTTCTCATCCCATAAATTCTCCGATATGATAACGTTCATCATTGCATTGAACAGCGCGACATCCGTTCCCGGTTTCTGGCTCACGTGAAGAGCGGCAATTTCAGTGAGTTCTATTTTCCTGGGGTCAGCCACTATAAGTTTCGCGTTATTTCTTTTTACGGCATTTTTAATTTTAAGGGCGATTATCGGATGGGCCTCGGTGGTGTTGGAGCCCGTTACGAGTATGCAATCGGCGTTTTCCAGTTCGTTGGTCGAATTGGTCATCGCGCCGCTACCGAAAGCGCGGGCAAGCCCCGCAACCGTGGAGGCGTGGCATAACCTGGCGCAGTGGTCAACGTTATTGGTCCCTATGACGGAGCGCATGAACTTCTGCATCAGGTAATTCTCCTCGTTTGTGCACTTTGCCGATGAGAGTCCGGCCATGGCGTTCGGACCGTGCTTGTGAATAACATCCTTGAACCTGCCGGCGACGTAATCCAAAGCTTCGTCCCAGCTTACCTCTACAAACTTATCTTTCTTTTTAATAAGCGGAGCTGTGAGGCGTTTATCAGAGCCTACAAAATCAAGGCCGAAACGCCCTTTCACGCAGAGACTGCCTTTACTGACGGGATCACCGGAATCACCCCTTACCTTTATTATGGTATTATCCCGCACCCCGAGAACCAACCCGCAGCCGCAACCGCAGTACGGGCATATGGTTCTTATTTCTTTTTCCGGAATCATAACCTCGGACTTTGTATAAAGCGCCCCGGTAGGACAGGCATCAACGCACTCACCGCATGACTTGCAGTCGGAATCCGCTATGGGACCGTCTCCAAGAGTACTTATTCTTGTATCATAACCCCTGAAAGCAAAATCAATCACGCCTATCCCTCTTATCTCTTCGCAAGCGCGCACGCACCTGCCGCATAATATACATTTGGACATATCCCTGCCGAAGAACGGGTTGCTGTCATCGATTTCAATTTTTCTGACATTCCTTCTTAACCTGCTCTCTCCTATACCCAGGTACGCCGCAACCTTCTGCAGTTCGCATTTCTGGTTTGAAGAACATGTCAGACAGTCCTGCGGATGGTCGGAAATAAGCAGTTCCGCTATAAGCTTCCTTATATTATTTATTTCCCTGTCGGCTGTTGTTACAGCCATCCCGGCTTTCACCAAAGTGGTACAGGCAGTGGGCAACCCTCTCATACCTTCAATCCTGACTATACACAACCGGCAACCGCCGTACGGCTCCAGCCTTTCATCGTAACACAGGTTTGGTATGTATATGCCGGCATCAAGCGCCGCCTTAAGCACGCTGGTTCCTTCAGTCGCTGTGACTTTCCGGCCGTTAATACTAATCTCAACCATGTTTGTTTTATTCAACCTTTATTGCCTCGAATCTGCAAACATCATAACAAATCCCGCATTTTACGCATTTGGATTTGTCAATCACATGAACTTCCTTTGGTTTTCCACTGATTGCTTTTTCAGGACATTTCTTCATGCACAAAGTGCAACCTGTGCATTTTGCCTTTATAACGGAATACTCAGCAAGTTCCCTGCAAACACCCGCGGGACATTTCTTATGCTTAATATGAGCTTCGTATTCATCCATGAAGTATTTAAGAGTTGTCAACACCGGATTGGGCGCAGTCTGGCCCAGTCCGCATAATGAACTGCTTTTAACCATATTTCCTAATTCATAAAGTAAATCAATATCCGCAGGTTTTGCTTTTCCGCGGGTTATATCTTTTAGTATTTCAAGTAATTGCTTCGTCCCAAGCCTGCAGGGTACGCACTTCCCGCATGATTCGTTGAATGTAAACTCAAGGAAGTACCGGGCAATATCAACCATACATGTCTCTTCGTCCATAACCACCATGCCGCCCGAGCCCATGATTGAGCCCGCCTTACTCAGGTTATCGTAATCCACCGGCAAATCCAGCATAGCTGCCGGCAGGCAGCCGCCTGACGGCCCGCCTGTCTGCACCGCCTTGAATTTGTTCCCCCCGGGTATTCCACCCCCTATATCGTAGATTATCTGATGAAGCGTTATACCCATGGGCACTTCTATTAATCCTGTACGCACAATCTTTCCCGCCAGTGAAAAAGTCTTGGTGCCGCGGCTGTTTTCCGTGCCGAGTGAACTATACCACGCGCTCCCTCTTGAAAGTATCGATGAAACACCGGCAAAAGTTTCCACGTTGTTAATATTGGTGGGCTTACCGAATAGTCCCTTTTGCGCCGGGAACGGGGGCCTGGTTCTTGGCATCCCCCTGTTTCCTTCAATGGAAGCTATCAATGCTGTTTCTTCACCGCACACGAAAGCGCCCGCGCCTTTTTTTATCTTCAAGTGGAAACTGAATCCGGAACCGAAAACGTTATCACCCAGCAGCCCTATTTCCTCTGCCTGTTTAATTGCTGTCTCAAGCGTTTCTATTGCAAGGGGATATTCAGCTCTTGCATAAATATAACCCTGCCCCGCCCCCATGGCGTAGCCTGCAATGAGCATACCTTCAATCACGGTATGGGGGTCTCCTTCAAGTAAAGCCCTGTTCATGAAGGCTCCGGGATCCCCCTCGTCCGCATTACATATCAGGTACTTTTCATCCCCTTCGGCATTGCGGCAAAGTTCCCATTTCTTCCATGTGGGAAATCCCGCGCCTCCGCGCCCGCGGAGACCGGCTTTCTTTATTTCCTTTATTATATTTTCACAGCCGATTTCAAGCGCCTTCACAAATCCATTATAACCATCGTTTGCAATGTAGTGGTAAATGTTCTTAGGATTAATATTCCCGCAGTTCCTTAATGCCACCCTCACCTGTGGTTTTATCATGGCAAGTTCGCTGAACTTATTAATACCATCCACTTCTTTATCGCCCATCACGGCAAGCGCAAGTTCATGCTTCGGTTTATTTTTGACAAGAAAACTATCGATGATACGACAGGCTGATTCCGGAGTGACCTGACTGTAAAGCACCCTTATCCCTTTTTTGTCAACCACTTCCATGAGGACTTCGGCATAGCATAAACCGAGGCATCCTACTTCAGTAACAGGAACTTTAAGGTTTTTTTTCTTCAGGTGGGCCCGCGCCGCGCCTATAACATCCAGTGAACCGCACGCCCTGCCGCAGGTGGCAGAACCAACAAGAATGCGCGGTTTGCCCTCTTCTGTAAAGGATTCCCATTCCTTGCGAGCGCGGATTTTCGTATCATGCCAATTACTTTTTTTTACTCCTGATACCATCTATTATTTCCTCTGCCTTCCTATCGGTAACGTTACCGTAAACCTTGCCGTCAACCACCATTACCGGCGCAAGCGCGCAGGAACCAAAACACGCCACACGTTCAACGCTGAACTCAAAATCCCCCGTGGTTTGCCCGGGTTCTATCTTCAACTTCCTGCTTACGGCCTTTATTATACGGGTACTGCCTTTAACGTGACAGGCAGTGCCGCAGCAAACGCTTATCCTGTGCTTCCCCTGTCGCGTTAGATGGAACTGTGTATAGAATGTTACTACACCAAACACCTTTGCAGGGGGAATCTTTAAATAGTTTGATGTTTCAAACAACATCTTGGCGGGAAGATACCCCATTGTCTCCTGGATATCCTGTAGTATGGGAATTAATTCTTTTCTCTCAGGTTTATATGAATTGAAAATCTTTTTTAGTTTTGCTTGCATTTTTACTTCTTCATTCTACGGAGTACATCCTCCAGTTTACTGAGTTCCTCTCCGTACCCCTTCCAGTTGCCTTCCTTCTGGTACCTCTTTGCGCGCTGAAAATGTTCCCAGGCAATGGAATTAAGATTCCCTTCATTAACCCCTGGTTCTGTTTTAATATCTTTTTTGTAACCTGTCCCGGTAAACATGCTGTTCAACGCCTCTTCCAGCGTCCTTTCCATGACAAGTCTATCGCCAAAGGCAACGATAACCCTCCGTAACTCGGGGATCCTTCCCCTCTCAGCCTGAAGGTAAACAGGCTCCACGTATAATAATGATTTCTCAACGGGAATAACCAGCAAGTTACCCCTTATAATTTGAGACCCTCCCTGCCCCCACAGGGTAAACTGCTGTGAAATGTAGGCATCCTGGTCAATACGCGCTTCTATCTGCATCGGGCCGTATATGAGTTTTTCCTTGGGAAACCTGTACACGACAAGGCCGCCGTAATGAGGAAAATCACTGCGCGCCGCCATCCAGGAAATCATATTATCCCTCCTGATTGGCGTAAACGGCTGCATCAGCATATACTCCTCTTTTTCCTCTTCAGGCAATCTCATTATCGTATAGTAAGGTTCCATCTTCTCTTCCATGCCCCTGAATATTTCATTGGGAATAGCCCATATGTCTTCCTTGTTATAAAAAACCTGGGGGTCTGTCATGTGGTAGGTGGAAAACATCTGACATTGAATTGAAAACATATCCCGGGGATACCTTATATGCTTCAACAGGTCCTGCGGCATATCAGCCAGGGAATGAAACAGCGAAGGAAATATCCTGCCATAAGTCCTTATGAGAGGGTCTTCCGGGTCCGAAACATAAAAATTCATTTTACCGTCATAAGCGTCTACTACCGCCTTAACCGAGTTACGTATATAATTTATCCCTTTACTAAAAGGCTGCGAATAAGGATACCTGTCCGTTATCGTATATCCGTCTATGATCCAGTACAACCTTCCCCCGGAAACAACCAGGTAGGGATCACCGTCGTACCTGATAAGACTCGTAACCTTCCTTACCCTTTCATCCACTTTGCGGTAATAAAGGATACGACTGTCGGAAGTAATATCCCGGGATAGCAGTATCTTCAATGAACCGAAGCGTACGGCATAGACAATCTTCTTTATTATTGAATCCAGCCTGACCCCGCCGTTACCCTCATAGGACGTATACACGTTTTTATCCCCTGATGGATAATCGAGTTCCTTGGACATGGTGTTGGCGATAATGTAATCGTTAGCAAGGTTACCATAATATATTTCAGGCCTGTCAATCTCAATATCCACCCCGGAAACAGGGGGTATGTCCCTGACCATGAACTTCGGAAGGCCTTCATCGGTCACTTCGTTCACGGGACTCATAACAAAACCATACCCATGAGTATAAGTAAGGTGCTCATTAATCCATATTTTGCTTGAAAGCTTGTTGTGGTCCAACTCCCTTCCGGATATCATCACCTGTCTGTACTTATCGTTTATGGTGTACCTGTCATTATCCACGCTTTCAAAACTGTAATATGTCCGTATCTCCTGTAACTGGCTGAAGGTGCTCAGCAGCGGCCTGTGATCCCAGAGTCTTATGTTGTCAATGGTGGGACTGTTTTTTCTTATATCGCGCATGGACAATCCCTGGTCTGCCGAAAACGGTTTTTCAACAATCTTATCCAGGTTGTAAGCCATTCTTGTTGACTCGATATTCTGCGTTATATACGGCGTCTCCATATTGATTTCATTGGGCGTTACCCTGAACTTCTGGACGATTTCAGGATAAATATTCACGCCTAATATCGAGGTTAACAGAAGAACGCCTATTCCCGTTACGGGAAGTAGCCACTTTCTCAGGAATAAATCAACAATGAAGAGAAATGCAATAATAAGGCTTACCCAGAAGCAAAGGTTTATGGCAGGCAGCTGCGCGTGGACATCTGCATATGTAGCGCCGTAGACAACCCCCCTTACTGAATACATTAAATTGTATATATCCAATTTATAGCCTGCGGCTTTTAATATGAACATCAGCGACGCAAGAACCCAGATGTGATTCCTTGCCTGAGCGGAAAAGCTAATCCCCCTCCCACGGAACTGAACATTGCCGCGGACAAAATAAACCCCGATTACCAGGAGAGTGGTTATGATAAGCATTATTGTTAACCTGCCGTACAAGCTCTGCAGGAACGGCAGTTTAAACAAATAAAAACCCAGGTCAACATTAAACAACGGGTCAACGACTCCTACCTTTACCCCGTTAACAAAATTCAGGAATGATTCCCAGTCAAGATGCCCGCTTAAAGTTATTAACAAACTTGCTGTAATTATCCCAAACCAGGCAAACTTTTGAATTAGCATCCTTACATTTGATAAATCCGGGATTTCTATCACATTATTTGCAAGAACTCTCACTTCAAGCTGTTTTGATTTTCCCGCTATAAAGAAATTAAAACCTGTAAAAACTAAGAAAAAAGCGCCCATCAACAACCCAAGAACAACCTGTGTTAAAATTACCTTTAAAAACACCTGCTGGTAACCAACTTCAATAAACCACATCAATTCCGTGTATAATGAAACAGCTTGCCCGGAAAAAAGCATAAGCAAAATAAAACCACCTATTAAAATGTACTGCCAGATTTTTAATTTCATATAATTACTCTCCCTTGTGTGGTGTTTCTAACATATCTTGACATTTGCTATAGGTATTCTAGTGTGGTGAGTCTAACATATCTTTACATATGCTGGAAGTATTTTGTTTCAGCGTCAAGGAACGAAGAGTGAGAATACTGTACGTATGTGAATGATGAGTAACGCCGACGATGTACAAAAGACGACAGCCCTTCGGGAAGGG
>JAUXDE010000067.1 GCA_030618495.1 Clostridia bacterium | reverse complement strand
AGGTTAACATATTAAGCGAGCTGGTAGACGGCAAATCATATCCTTTCGGGGATAAGACAATATGCCCTATTGCGTGGCTTGAAACTACGCCTGATGACTTAACTAAACTTGTAGTTGAGTATTACTCCCTGCCGTCCATTGTTGAAAGGTCAAGTTATACGTTTGCAGGACTTTTCCCGGAAGGGCTTATACAGGAAATCGTTGATGCGCTTGAACCGCACAGCTACGGTACATTTAATGTCCTGTTGAGCACTGATACAATACAGTCGCGATTTGATGAAATAGAGGCCGTATGCGAGGCTGAACTGGTCATTGACCCGAATGATTCTAAAGCCCTTATGACCCTGGCAATAATTGAGTTATATAGAGTCAGCGTTTCGTTCTCTGATAAACTGCCTGAAGCATTTGATGAATTTGAAGCTGGTGATTTCATTAGTTTCTTTGAAACTACCGGGGAAATGAATAATACAGTAGACTCCGCAAGACACTATGTAGACAGGATTGCAGAACTTGACCACTCGTTTTTATACACAATGGTTGCAAAGTATACAAAGGATGACCAGTTTCCTTATGTGGTGAACATAAATGACGATATTGTTCCTTTAACGATTCCATCATGGGCGATTGTTGAGATTAAACCTATGCTTGATTTCTACGGGACTATCATCGGAATGATATCCAACACCGGGGCTGATGAGGACTTCGCCAATTTCCCGTATGATTTAAGTCTTAATCCGAATACGCTGAATTTTGACGGTTGTGTTGAGATAGAGGATTACATAAACGCCCTTAGAGCTTCCAACCCGGACTTTCTAAAGTTAAAAACAGTTGCAAGCCACGGATTGGACGGAGAGCAAGTAATAAAGGATATAGGGGAAGATATAACAACGTTTACCGGTTATTTTTCGGATGTTAGCGAATTTGTTTCTAAAATCGCGTACGAGGGAAGTGACGACACATATTTTCTCGACGCTGTTGATGAAATTAGTAACTTCTTCATTACTATTCACCAGGATTTCAAATACTCGAATAAATACACCCCGGTATACCCTGATGACTACATAAATCTTTCAGCATGGTTCGACAACGTCCCCGTTGATATCCTGACGTTACTTGAAGATTACTTCGTAAACGAGACAGGAGACCTCGGCGGGCTCTTCCCCGAAGAAATTCCGGATATACCGCAGGCAGTCGCCGGGAATGACGTATTTGTACTCGTAGGAAACCTGGTTACGCTTGACGGGGAGCAGAGTTATGACCCCAAAGGCGGAGAAATCTCATATCTATGGAGTTTTGTATCCGGCCCCGCGGTAATAACACTGGCAGGAACAACAACAGTCAATCCCACATTTACACCCAATATAAAAGGAAACTATAAATTCAAACTTGTCGTGTCCAATGAAGAAAAAGAAAGTTCTCCCGCTTATGTCTGGGTCACCGCATCCAGTAAACACCTTGATAGTACCGAAGGCGGAATTATTGTAGGGGGGACGAATGATAAAATAAAGGTTGACGTTCCCGGCAGCACTTTTGATGTGGATGTGGCAATATCAATTACCATAACTCCCATAGATAACCCGAGAGAAATTGACTCTGCTTTAATTGTTGAAGCAAACAGAAAGCACGATGCCGCAGGCGGCGCCGGTTACAGAATAGCTGGAAGCCTCGTAGAAATCAATGCATATGACATAGCAACCTCAGAAAGAGTGGAGGTTTTTAACGGTAATGTTAAAATAAGCTATTATTATGATGATAGTGATAACGATGGATTTATTGACGGCATTTCGCCTCCTTTGAAGGAAAGATACCTGCGAGTAAACCACGTTAACGAGTTAAATCAGGAATGGGATGAATTGGATAACTATGTCGTTGACGAAACGGTTAATTGTGTTTCTGTAAATGTGAATCATTTCTCGGTATTCATGTCAATGGGGGCTCCAAGTAATTCAAGTAATGTTATCGTTTACCCTAACCCATACAAGCCGGGAACAGGCGGAAAATTCGACGCCGATTCCATAACTTTTAGCAACGTCTGCAGAGAACCTGAAACAACACTAACCATTCACAATATTGCCGGTAAAGTCATAAGAGTATTCAAAAATACCGAAGAATCGTCATCTATGACATGGGATATAACCGTTAATGATTCCGGTGACAAAGCAGCAAGTGGAGTCTATATTTATGCAATTAAGGACGAAGACGGCAGCGACACTACAGGGAAATTTTCAATAATTAAATAGGAGGCTATCATGTACAGAAAAATACTTCTAGTCCCGTTAACCGTATCAATCTTATGCTTAATGGTTGCTTCATCTTATTCAGGTTTATTTGATAACGCCGCGGGCACATCGGGGGCGCAGTTTATGAGAATATCTCCGGGCGCTCGGCCGGCAGCCATGGGAGGAGCTTTCACTGCGGTTACGGACGACGCCAATGCTTTATCATATAACCCAGCCAGTATAGCCTTTATGCCCCAAAAAGAGATAACATTTACCCATAACGAATGGCTTCAGGGAATCAGGTATGAATATGTGGCAGTTGCCTTACCACTGAACGATTCAATGGCTATAGGGGGTTCCTTTTTCTTCCTTAATGCCGGAGAAATAGCTTACAGGGACAATGAGGGTAGTTTGGTTGACGAGGGGACTTACGGGGCGTCGGACATGGCGGCAACAATCAGTTACAGCCAGAAACTTACCGGCAAGCTTTCTGTCGGTATAAGCGGAAGGATACTCAGCATGACAATCGAGAATGAAAGCGCTGAAGCTTACCAGGCAGACGTCGGGATTATCGTTAAACTGGCGCAAACATTAAATATCGGGTTTTCTTTGCAGAATTTCGGACAAGAGATAAAGTTTATCAATGAGGCCGATCCTTCACCGATGAATTTCAGGTCGGGAATTGCTTTCAGGACAATGGATGGCTTACTCACGGTAGCCGCAGATATAAATTTCATGACCCTTGATACGTTCGTACTGAATACCGGAAGCGAATTTAGGATTCAAAATTACTCCATCAGGGCGGGCTATCAAATGGTCCCCTCTCAAGATGCTTTTTCAAGCCTTTCTTTTGGAGGCGGGTTGATTTTTGATAATGCGTCAATTGACTATGGCTGGCTCATGTACGGGGCTCTTGGAAGCACCCATAGAATTTCAATAAGTTTCAAGTTTTAATCTATAATTAATATTTATGAAAACGGGAATGGATTATAATTTCATTCCCGTTTTTTATTTACATTTAGAATGAAAACATCTATAATTGATACATGAAAGAACCGGGAGGCACTGCATGAGCGTTACAAGGAATCCTGCCCAGGCAGGCAGGTTCTACCCTTCGGACCCAGAGAAACTGAAGAAAGACGTTGAACAATATATCGTAAAGGACGCAAAGAAAGAGTCAGCCCTGGGAATAGTCGCCCCTCATGCCGGGTTCATGTACTCGGGAAAGGCGGCCGGCGCTGTGTATTCAAGGGTGAAACTTCCCGACGTATTCATAATACTGGGCCCAAACCACTCGGGGATGGGAACTGATACGGCAATCATGACCGAAGGTTACTGGTCCATGCCGAACGGCAATGTCAGGATAAACAGCAAACTTGCCAGGTCAATCCTGTCAAACGCCAAAAACTTGATTAAGGATGATGAGAACGCCCATGCGTACGAACATTCACTGGAAACACAGCTCCCCTTTATACAATATTTCAGGAAGAAATTCAGTATCGTTCCTATCTGCATGAGGGATTACAGCGCTAAAACCTGCAGGGCAATAGGCAAGGCAATAGCTGATTCACTTGACTCTTCCGTCAAAGCGCTGATAATTGCCTCTTCGGACATGAGCCATTACGAATCCGTTGAAACGGCAAAGGAAAAGGATAATCTCGCCATTGACAAAATAGTAGAGCTGGACCCCGAAGGACTGCTTGATACAGTTTCCGTTAACAACATATCAATGTGCGGGTCGGGGCCGGCAGCTGTTATGCTGTTTGCGGCAAAATCGCTCGGGGCAAAGAAAGCGGAACTCGTCTTTTACAACACGAGCGGGGACTCATCCGGGGATTACTCGTCAGTCGTGGGTTATGCCGGCATACTGGTTAAATAAATGAAAAAAAGTTATATAAAACTAATTATTCTCTGCGCTGTCCTGCTGCTTATCGCAAATTCCGCATACGCTTACAACGTAAAGCAGCTGTTTATTGAGATGCGCCAAAGATTCAACGAAATCAATGATTTCGCCTGTATTATGAGGGACTACCAGGCAAAGGACGGCGAATCCGAACGTTATGTGTATGATTTCTACTACAAAAAACCTGAAAAGGTCAGAATGGATATTATCGGCGGGGATAAGAACATAGGTACTGTTCTTATCTACAGGAACGGGAAGGTTAAAGTCAAGGCGGGTAGAGGCCTTGTTTCGCTTTTTACTTTCAGCCTTGACCCGCGCAACAAGAGGGTACGCGGGCTGAACGGATTTACCGTGAACGAGTCCGCCGGGAACTACTTCCTTGACATGCATATTGAAAACCTTGAATCCTTTGAATCCAGAATACTGAGGGAAGAGAAACTTGACGGCGACGAAGCCCTTGTTATAGAACTGGTTTCAAAAGACCTTGATAAAACTGATTTAATCGCAAGGGAACTGGTATGGATTGACAAGGAAAGAATGCTTCTCTTGAAATTCATTTTCTACGATAAGGACGGAAACATCATGCAGTCAACTCAATACGAGAATTTAAAGTTAAACGTGGGATTAAATGATAAATTATTCAAAAAACCGTCTTATAAAAGAGAATAAGTCCGTCCTGTTCCTGACTTTTATCCTTGCCGCCGCTTTATGCTGCTGCAAAGGCAGCCCTCCCGGAAAGGATAACTCCGCTATTTCCACAGAACCCGTCTGCGGCGACACATATATTGAAGCTTCCATAGGGGATGCCAGTTATTTAAACCCGATACTTGCGACGGACAGCGCTTCGGGAGACATCAACGGCTACGTGTATAACGGCCTCGTGAAGTACGACAAGGACATCGTTCTTGTAGGGGACCTCGCCCAATCATGGGAAGTCTCTGACGACGGGCTGGAACTGAGGTTCCATTTAAGAAAAAACGTGAAATGGCACGACGGCGTTCCCTTTACGGCGCGGGACGTCAAATTCACCTATGAAAAACTAATTGATCCCGAAGTGATTACCCCCTACGCTTCCAAGTACCTGCTGGTAAAGAAATTTGAAATCCTTGACGATTACACGATAAAAATAACCTACTCAAAGCCCTTTTCACCTGCCGTGGAAAGCTGGGGTATGGGAATAATACCAAAACATATATTTGAGAAAGGCGGCTTCAACAAACATCCCGCAAACAGGAACCCCACGGGAACGGGGCCCTACAGGTTTATTGAATGGAAAACCGACGACAAGATAATCCTTGAGGCTAATCCTGATTATTTTGAAGGAAGGCCGCGCATCGACAGGATAATTTACAGAATCGTGCCTGACCAGGCGGTCCAGTTCATGGAATTAAGAAAGGGATCGATTGACTCAATGGGCCTTACCCCTGACCAGTACACAAAGGAAACCGGCGACAGCGGCTTCACCAAGGCATATAATAAATTCAGGTACCCGGGCTTCGGCTTCACGTATCTCGGGTATAACCTCAACTTCCACCTTTTTAAAGAAAAGAAGGTGCGGCAGGCGCTGACCTATGCAATCAACAAGCAGGAAATAATTGACGGTATACTGCTCGGGCTGGGTAGTATATGTACGGGACCGTTTCCAAAACAATCCTGGGCATACAACCCAAATGTAAGAAGATATGAGTACAATCCAAATAAAGCTAAGAAATTACTTGAAGAATGCGGGTGGAAGGATACAGACGCTGACGGTTTGCTTGACAGGGACGGAAACAACTTTGAATTCACCCTCATGACCAATCAGGGCAACAAGAAACGGGAATTAAGCGCCACGATGATACAGTCAAATTTGAAGAAAATAGGGATAAAGGTAAACATCCGTATCATTGAATGGAGCGCTTTTATTAATGAATACATTCACAACAAGAGGTTTGAAGCCTTAATAATCGGCTGGAGCCTGTCAAGAGACCCCGACTGCTACAGCATATGGCATTCCTCCCAGATAGACAAAGGACAATACAATTTCGTCAGCTACAGCAACCCCGAAGTGGACAGGCTGATAATCAAGGGGAGGGAAACCTTCGCCAAAGAGAAAAGGAAGAAAATATATCAGAAAATCCATGAACTGATTGCCGAGGACCAGCCATATACATTCCTTTACGTTGATGACGCCCTGCCTGTCGTAAGCAGCAGGATACACGGCATAGCCGTTGCACCTATCGGAATCGGCTATAATTTCATCAAGTGGTACATTCCGGAAACCCTCCAGAGATATACAAGATAACAGAAATTCACAATCTTTCAGAATAAAAAACATTTAACACGCAATATGTGGTGTTAAAAATGTTTGCTTTATCGTCATATTTTCCTTGACTTGTGATGTTAAAAATGGTATATTTTTGTCATGTTTTTCAGAGTTCACAAATTCATTCAAAATGGCAGGCAGTATCAGTACCTCCGCCTGGTGGAAAACTACCGCGTTAACGGCAAGACCAGGCAGCGTGTAATTGCCAGTTTCGGCAGTATTTCAAAACTGGACAGCGATGAGATGAAATTTTTAATAAAAGACCTGTCAAAGATATCTTCAAGCAAGTTTAAATCACTAAAAAAAGCAAAATCGGTGTCAGGATATAAGAGTAAAAATAACAAATAGGATTAGATTTTCTGTAAAAAATAAAACTATGTTTACCGGCTTAAAACTATAAATTCACCAATAATGGGGGTCGGCAATGGGTATGTTAAGAATATATATTTTGGGAATA
This sequence comes from Clostridia bacterium, assembly GCA_030618495.1. Lineage (GTDB taxonomy): Bacteria > UBA6262 > WVXT01 > WVXT01 > JAUXBS01 > JAUXBS01. The sequence continues at coordinate 2,735 of JAUXDE010000067.1, read as the reverse complement.
TTGTTAATCTCTATGATGACTGGATTTTTCGGCTTGAGCGGCAGCGGTAATATCACCGGACTTGTAATAGATAAAAATGATAATCCGGTGGAAGGGGCAACTGTAACATCGGATAACATAGACTACTATAACGTACCGACCAATAGTAAGGGTGAATTCTGTCTTTACGATGTTCCTGACGGTTCATGTACTATTAATGCCGTAAAAGGCATATTCAGCGCTTTAACTACCGCCCACCTTGAAAAGCCGGATTTCTTCAGCTGTAAATCTGCCACTTCTACCGCAAACATTAAATTCGGTGAAGCCCGGAAAATAATAATCAGCGAAAGTTTTGAATCCTATTCTGAAATAAGCAATGGTACCGGCGGCTGGCAGATAGCTTCAAGAGAACCTTCAACTGACCCTGCTATTGCTTCTATCGGAGCGGCAGACACCAGTAAATCATTGCTGCTTGAAGCTGAAAATGACGGTGTTGTTGATGTTATGAGAAGTTTTGATTCAACTTCAATCAGTTTACTGGATATTGAAGGTTATGCAAGGGTTTCCAGCACTTCTACCGGAATGCATATAGGGTTTGTCAGGTATGGCTACGGTGGAATAAACATAATGAATGAAAACGGTAAAATTACCGTATACTATGGTGAAAATATGAATAATTCAAAAAACACCGGAGTCAGTATAGTTAAGGATGAATGGCATAAAGTCAAGTTAACGATAGATATTGATAACAGTGAATGGACTGTATGGATTGATGATGATGAAACAGGAACTACAGGGGTTTATGATGATATAGCTCCGTCAATATTTGCCTTGGAATTGGTTACGGAACCCGGAGAATCATCAAGAAAGGTGTATTTTGACGAAATTAAAGTAACTGTAACGGTATCAGACCCCAATAGTGTATATAGCTTGAATAACCCGGAAATACCTGACAGTTTGACTCCGGGCTTGTTTGATGGTTTTTAGAACTAATATAATTATAATATAAAACTATGAAAAAAATTACAAAAATAACAATTAGCTTGTGCGCGCTCATTATTCTTTTATCACATATTTGTGGCGCAGCACCAATAATCGTTCCTACTAATCAACCCACAATCTCGCTGGGAATAAATTATGCCGTAAGCGGCGATACGGTTCAAGTAAATGCCGGGGAATATGTAGAAAACATTACAATGAAGCCCGGGGTTATCATAAAAAGCCAGTCAGGCCCCGAATATACAACGATAATAGGTACCGGGACCGAGAACGCCCCGGCTTCGGTCGTTTCGGCAAACAACAACGAGGACAACACTGCAGTGCTCGATGGATTCACCATTACAAACGGGTACGGGGATTCAACAAAAGGCGGAGGCATCTCCATAGGAAACGAAGCTGATTCCAATCCGAAAATTATGAACTGCATCATAAAGGGAAACATTTCTTATGGCATACTGATAGGCTCATCATCCACCAATACCTCATCCACATTAATCATCAATAATGTGATTTCGGATAATGTCAGTCCCTACGGAAGCGCGGGAATAAAAATAATCAATTCATCTCCAAAAATCATTAACAACACGATTATTAATAATTCAACGGACATCAATAAATTAACTTCAAGGTACCGCCCGATATTTTCATTTGAAAATGAATTGACTGATGACCCGGGGGCATTGACCATTATTGGCGATAGTTCAAATCCTGAGGTTACCAACAATTTAATAGCGAACAATACAAGTCTTCAGGGGGCAATCTGGGGCAAAGAAGGGGCAGACCCGGTTCTCTCCACCAACAACACATGGAACAATTCCGGGGGCAACTACCATGCAATCTCTAACGATGGTTCAGATATTTCTATTGACCCAAAATTCCATCTTGACCCTTTAACAGGAAAAAATGATTACCATTTAATGGCTGTTTCCGGATGCAAAGAAGCCGGGACTGCTGTAACCGAAACTTTTGATATTGATGGGGATACAAGAATTGACGGTGTGATTGATATCGGAGCAGATGAATTCGTTGATTCGGACGCAAACGGTATGCCCGATTACTGGGAAACCAAGTACGGTGTATCCGACCCCGCAGGTAATGATGATACTGATGGCTTGAATAATCTGCAGGAGTACGAAAACTTCTGCGTCCCGACAAGTTCTGATACCGATGGGGATAACCTGGAAGATGACTTTGAAGTTAACAAGACTTCAACTAACCCGCTTAATGTGGATACCGACAATGATGGTGTTTCCGATGACAAGGAAGACATAGATGATGATGGACTGACAAATTATGATGAGCAAGAAAACGGAACAGACCCCAAGAAGGAAGATACTGACGGCGACGGCCTGCCGGACAAATGGGAAGTGGAGTACAGCACGGCAACCATACCTTACGTTATTGATTACGATACAGATACGTATGATTATGACGGTGATGGCCTTAATAACAAAGAAGAATACAATTCCGGGACAAGTCCCAAATTGAATGATACCGATGGCGATGGCATGCCGGACAAGTGGGAAGTGGATTACAGCGTTAAACCTTCGACTGCCGATGCTAATGCTGATTATGATGATGATGGACTTACAAACCTTCAGGAATACATTAACGATACAGACCCCAATAACAACGATACTGACGGTGACGGACTACCGGACAAGTGGGAAGTAGAGTACAGCACGGCAACTATACCTTACGTCGTTGATTACGATACAGATACGTATGATTATGACGGTGATGGCCTTAATAACAAA
>JAUXDE010000124.1 GCA_030618495.1 Clostridia bacterium | reverse complement strand
GGTTGTATATTGGTAAGAATATGTGTTAAATAATAAATATAATTAGGTGTCTGTCCCTATTTATTTAAAGGTAATACATGGATAAGAAAAGCAACTGTATGTGGTATGAAGTATGCTCTATTAAGGAATTTATCGAAGAAGGCAGAATAGATGAAAAATGGGAGAAAGAATACTGCTGGGGTGACAGTTCCAAATGTGTAAGAAAGAAGATGGAGGAGCAGGGCAAGTACGTTCCTGATAATATGATGCCTGACGGAACAAGGGATAAGAGCCTGGAACAATAGTATATGAAAACATTCATTGATTGTCTGCCGTGTATCATAAGACAGGCCTTGGAAACCAGCCGTTTGTCAACAGGTGATGAAAAAATTCATAAGAAGGCCGTTGACAGGGTTATGGCTTTTTTGATGGAATCCGATTATCAATGTTCTCCGCCGGAGGTTGCCCGTCATGTTTATAAGATAATCAATGAAGTAACCGGGGAAAGGGACCCGTATAAGGCGATAAAAGCGGAATATAACCGGTTGGCTCTCAAGATGTATCCCCGGCTGAAAAAAACCATTGTTGATTCCGCTGATTCATTATTAACGGCAATAAGGCTGGCTGTTGCGGGAAATATCATTGATTTCGGGGCCGGAGTGAAATTTGACCTGGAGGAAACCATCAGGGAAACCCTGGTCAGGCCTTTTGCCGTTTATGATTATGAGAAGCTCAAGGACAGCCTGAGCACAGCCGGGTTGTTGCTTTACCTTGGAGACAATGCCGGTGAAATAGTTTTTGATAAACTTCTCGTGGAAGAAATAACCGGCAAGTACAGTCTAAAGGTCTGCTATGCGGTAAAGAGCGAACCCATTATAAATGATGCCACGGTTGAGGACGCAAGGGAAGCGGGCATGGCCGGGGTGGCCGAGGTTATAGAAAATGGACAGGGAGCTCCGGGCACTATACTTGATTTGTGTTCCGCAGAATTCCTTGAGATTTATAATAATGCCGATGTAATAATTTCAAAGGGGCAGGGTAACTACGAAACGTTGGACGGGGAGAAAGAGAAGAATATTTTTTTCCTTCTCAAGGTTAAGTGCGCTCTTATTGCCAGGCATTTGAAAATAAAAGAAGGGGACATGGTTCTTAAAAGGGTATGAACGGATTATTATCCATTAGAATATACGGGGATAAGGTGCTGAAGGCGAAGTCAGCCAAAATCCGGGTGATTAACGGGGAAATAAAGAAACTTGCGAAGGATATGGCTGAAGTCATGTACAGTGGCAAGGGGGTTGGGCTTGCCGCGCCCCAGGTGGGGATATCAAAAAGAATTATTGTTTTTGATGCCGGCAGCGGCCTGGTATGCCTTATTAACCCTGAAATCGTCTGGAAGCGCGGCAGGGAGGTCATGTCGGAAGGCTGTCTGAGTTTTCCCGATATAAGTCTTGATATTAAAAGGCACAGGGAGATTATCGTTAAGGCGCAGAGCATTGATGCCCAGGTGGTGGAATTGAAGGCGGAGGGTATTGTCGCGCGTATAGTCCAGCATGAAGTGGACCATCTTAACGGTATTTTAATAGTTGACCGCGTGCATAAGAAAAAACTGAATCCCGTCAAGAAGGAACTGGAGGAACTTAATAAACGTGCGGGGAGCCATGATAAAGGATAATGTAAGAAAAATACTGGAAAATATTCCCAAGGATGTGCGGTTGGTGGCTGCGGCGAAAACGAGAAATGCGCAGGAAGTGCTGGAAGCGATAGATGCCGGGATAAAGATAGTCGGTGAAAACTACGTTCAGGAAGCTGAGAGTGTGTACGAACAGGTGGGAAGGAAGGCAGAGTGGCATTTTATCGGTCACCTGCAGAAGAACAAGGTAAAAAAAGCTGTTAAGATATTTGACATGATACATACGGTTGATTCGCGGGGGCTTGCGGGAGAGATTGACAAAAGATGCAGGCAATCGGGTAAGGTCGTGTCCGTTCTTATTGAAGTGAACAGCGGCAGGGAGGAGCAAAAATCAGGAGTTAAACCGGAGGACGTTCCTTCCCTCGTGTCGGATGTATCAAAACTTTCGGGTATCCGGGTGATGGGGCTGATGACCATGGGCCCGCTTTTTGGCGACCCCGGGAAATCAAGGCCGTACTTCGTTGAAACAAGGAAGGTGTTTGAGAAAATAGGGTTAGCCGGCATGCCGGGCGTGGAGATGAAATACCTGTCGATGGGCATGTCAAATTCCTACAGGGTTGCTATTGAGGAAGGCGCCAATATGATAAGGTTGGGGACTTTAATATTTGGCGAGAGAGAATGAATATAAACATAACGAGATGGATAATGGTTGTTCTTGGCAGTGTGGTTGTTGTTGTGACTTATTCATTGGATTTGCTAAGAGGCGGCAGTGAAATATCGCTGGGGCCGAGGTCGTATACAGTAATTACTTTCGGGATACTTTTGATAATCGTAGGAATCGTTTTTTGCGGAAAGAAAAAAAACGGAAAGAAAGGGGAAAGCAATAATGGAAATTGAAGCCACTGATGCAAATTTTGAGCAGGAAGTGTTAAAATCCGAAATACCTGTCATGGTTGATTTCTGGGCAACGTGGTGCGGTCCATGTAAAATGATTGCGCCTGCCGTGGAGGAGCTTGCGGGTGAATATGAGGGGAAGGTAAAGGTGGTAAAGGTAAACGTGGATAATTGTCCTGAAACAGCGTCTTCCCATGGCATAATGTCAATACCCACGTTGAAATTTTTCAAGAACGGCGAAGAAGTGAATAGCCTTGCGGGGGCTCAGTCAAAAGAAATACTGAAAGAACAAATGGAAAAATTAATAACGGGATAGCAGTCCAAACTATTTCGAATGAAGGGAAAACATTATGAAAAAGTATTTATACCCGTTAATAGCGATGCTGGTTTTATTTTCCTCATGCAAGGGGAAAGTGCCCCCGGGATGCAAGGGGAAAGAACCTTCCGCGCAAAAGCAGGTGTTAACCAGGGAGCAAAGGATTGAACAGAGGACAAGGGAGCTTGAAAAAAAGATAGAAGCATCCCTTAATAAATCGAAAGAGGAAGGAAAAGAGTCTTCGTGGGGAGATGCCCCTGATTTTACTCTAAAAACGGTTGACGGTAAGGAGCTGACTCTCTCGGATTATGCGGGAAAGGTGATTATCCTGGATTTCTGGGCAACGTGGTGCGGTCCGTGCATTATGGGCATTCCCGAGTTCGTTAGATTATATAACGATTATAAGAATAAGGGATTTGTAATGATAGGCGTTAACCTGGATAAAGGCGGGCGTGATAAAGTAATATCGTTTGTCAGGGATAAGAAGATAAACTATCCCATAGTGTATGGAAACAGCCAGATTGTACAGGATTTTGGCGGCATAAGGGGAATACCGGCAGCTTTTGTTATTGATAAAAAAGGAAATATTGTAAATAAAATAGTGGGTTACAGGCCCGGCAGCGTGTTTGAGAGCGAGATTAAGAAATTGTTATAGAATTATGGGGACATGTACCTAATTATTTGATTCAATATTCCTTAAATAATTAGGTACGTGTCCCCATAATTCCCCATAATTATGTCCCCATAATTCCTATTTTCGTTTGACAAATTGTTGTAATTTTAGTAGTATCTGGCATAAATTTAAGAAATGCCGCGGTAGCTCAGTCGGTAGAGCGATAGACTGAAAATCTATGCGTCGACGGTTCGATTCCGTCCTGCGGCATATTTTTCGTATTATTCCTCCAAAGCCAATATCGGGCCCGGGGGTTTTTTTATTAGAGAATATTATGAATAATGGGTTGAAGCAGGCAGTTGTAAGGATATTTATAACGTTGTTGTTTCCCGGGTTGTTATTGGGGGGCTGCCGCTGCAGGTGTGACAGGGCCCCGGACCAACAGGGCAAGGTTGAGTTCTGCAGGGTAGAAGTGAACGGAAAAATTATTGATGCTGAGATTGCGGATACCAGCTATAAACGAACAAGGGGTCTATCGGGCAGGAAAGAATTAGGGAAAGCTTGCGGAATGCTTTTCATATTTCCTGCCACGGATAAGCGTAGTTTCTGGATGAAGGGTTGTCTATTGGACATTGATATTGCTTATATAGATAATAATAGAATTATAAAAGAAATATATACAATGAAAAAGGAGCCCGCAGGCGTTAGCGACAATTTGTTGAAGGCCTATACCTCAGAGTCAAGCAGCATAATGTATGTCCTTGAAATGAATGCAGGGTGGTTTGAAGAAAGTAAAGTAACTATTGGCAGTAAAATTACCATTGTGTACAATTAATAAAATAACAAAAAAATAATATTCTTGATAAAATTCGATTAATTTGATATGTTTAACTATGATAAAAAATAATGAATTAG
>JAUXDE010000075.1 GCA_030618495.1 Clostridia bacterium | reverse complement strand
CAACCGCTCATTGAGCTGTCCCTTCTCCGCAACCGTCGGCTTGCGGCTGCGGCACTTGTCAACGCCGTATTCGGAACGGGTTTCAGGGGTAAGATAACGGGAAGGTTAAGAGAGATTATTGAATTGATAAACGGGTCGGGTATTTATACCGCTGCCTGCGATATTCCTTCGGGTGTAAACGGCGACACGGGCGCGGACGGGGATGGGATAGCGGTAAATGCCGATTTGACCGTAACGTTCGCATACCCGAAACGCGGGCTTTTTATTCTGCCCGGAAGCGGGTATTCCGGAAACATTGAAGTGGTTGACATAGGATTGGGGAAGGTGAAGACAAAAAGCAAAGACCGGATGATTACAAGCGAACAGGTGCGGGGGTTGTTGAAAAAAAGGCGAAAGGACTCCCATAAGAATGATTTCGGGCACGTTCTGGTGCTTGCCGGGTCAGCCGGCATGACGGGAGCGGCGGCTCTTACGTGCATGGCTGCCATGCGCGCCGGGGCGGGACTGGTAACGCTGGGAATTCCGCAGAGTTTGAACGGTATTCTCGAGGCGAAGTTGACTGAAGCCATGACGCTTCCACTGCCCGAAACGGATAAACATACTTTAAGTCTTGATGCTTATGGAACAATAAAGAGTTTTATCAGGTCAAGGAAGGTGAAGGTAATTGCTGTGGGGCCCGGACTTTCAACCGAGGATGAAACTCAGCAGTTGGTAAGAAAGGTTGTTTCCGCAACCGCTTTGCCCTGTGTCCTTGACGCTGACGGGATCAGCGCATTCTCATCGCGCGGGGCCAGCCTGAAGAATACAAAGGCAAAAATAATAATCACGCCTCATCCGGGTGAACTGGCGAGGTTGATTAATAAAGAAACGCGTCAGATACAGAAAAACAGGGTCAATACGGCAAGAGATTTTGCGGGTAAGAACGGACTCATATGCGTGCTGAAAGGTTATCAGACTATCGTGAGCGACGGCGCCTGCGCCTGCATTAACACAACGGGTAACCCGGGGATGGCCTCGGGCGGAACCGGTGATGTTTTAACGGGTATAATAGCCGGGTTGTTGTGCCAGGCGGCGGTTTCAGAACGGCTGGATGCCGCGGCTGCGGGGGTTTATTTACACGGGCTTGCCGGAGACATAGCGGTTGAAGAAAAAGGCGAGTTAAGCCTGATTGCTCAGGATATAATTGACCGGATTCCGGATGCGATAAGGATTGCAGGGAAGCGATAGTGTTAGTAACACCACACTAAAATAAGGAGAAAAGGAGGGTTGTAGAAATGATGAGTATTATTATTGGTTTGATTACAATTGCTGTTGGCGTTTCAGGGATGATGATCAAGTGGTTCGGCGGTGATATAACGGGTTTTCAGCTGTTTCTCAGGGCGCTCGTGGCAGTCGTTCCGGCATTGTTGGTTATCAGTGGTTTAATAGCTATAGTCGCGGGAATCAGCGGTATGAAGGACAAGTCATCCGAAGAAAAGGAAAAGAAACCGGAAACCGAAAAACCGCAGAAAAATGAGAGTGAGAGCAAGGAATAAAGCTTAAACTATGATGGTAATAAATGAAGATCCATGAGATAGGTGAAAGCGGGCTTATAGACAGGATACGAAAGCGGACAGAAGGCAGGGTCGGGAAAATCAAATCCGTGATTAAGGGTATCGGTGATGATACCGCCGTAATCAGGCATACAGGCGGCAAACTGCTGCTTGCTACAACAGATACATTCGTAGAGGGGATTCATTTTAGCAGGCCTGACCTGGATTCCCCTGATGTTGGGCGGAAGGCAATGGTTGCTAATATAAGTGATATTATTGCCATGGGAGGCATCCCGAAGTATGCCCTGGTAAGCCTGGCGGTTTGCGGAAATAACAGTGTAAAACTTGTGGATAACTTATTCATGGGATTTGAAGGGGCAGCAGAAAAATTTGGAGTGGCAATAGTGGGTGGAGATACTGTTAAATCCCCGAGAAACTTAACAATTACTTTAACTTTATTGGGAGAAGTCAGTAAAAATCAGCTGGTTTTGAGGAATGGTGCAGAAGTTGGGGATAAGTTGTTAGTAACCGGTACTTTCGGCGATTCAGCTGCCGGTTTGGAGCTGATGGGCAGGCGTGGAAAAAGACCGGACAGGACCTGCAGGTTTCTTATAGCCAGGCACCGGAACCCGGAGCCCAGGTTCAGGGAATCACGGGTAATTGCCGAAAAGAGGCTTGCTACATCCATGATTGATTCAAGTGACGGGCTCGATGAATGCGTCCGCTCCATCTGCAGGGAGAGCCGGGTTGGAGCAAGAGTATGTCTTGAAAATATCCCCGTTTCATCCGCGCTCAGGGATTTTACCGGGGCAGGGGTTTCGGCAGGAGGACATTTTACTGCAATAAAGTATGCTCTTTACGGCGGTGAAGATTTTGAACTGGTCTTTACTGTCCCCGGGAGCAAGTTAAAGAAGGCTTTGAAATGCGTTCCCCGGGCGAAGCTGGTCGGGGAAATAGTACCGTTTAAATCCGGTACAAAGTACCTTCATAACGGCAAAGAGGTTGTAATCAGGGGCAGGAGTTTTCAACATTTCAAAAAGGCAATTAAGAGTAATGGAGTCTGAACCGTGATAACGCGTACGTTAACCTCGGATAGTCCCGGAATGACCGATGAAATCGGAGTCAATATAGGCAGACAGTTAAAAAAAGATGATATCGTGTGTTTAACCGGGGAACTGGGGGCGGGCAAGACAACGCTTATAAAGGGAATCGCGAGTGGAGCCGGCGTTAAGGAATGTGTTACGAGCCCTTCGTTTAAGCTGATAAACGAGTATAAAGGGACAATCCCTTTTTATCATTTTGATTTGTACAGGCTTGACGGTATTGGTGACATACAGGAACTCGGATACAGGGAGTATTTTTACAGTGGCGGCATAGCCGTTATTGAGTGGGCTGATAAGCTGAAGTCGCTGCTGCCGGAAAAAAGAATAGAAATTCAGCTGACTTATATTGACGAAACTTCAAGGGAAATAAAAATTAAAAGTTCCAGGGCATTTAAATGACGATACTGGGTATTGAAACTTCATCGAGGATTTGCAGCGTTGCCCTGACGGATGGCGATGGTATAGGGGATGAGACCTCCCTTGATGCCGGGCTTATCCATTCCGAAAAACTTATCCCATTGATGGATGCTTTGCTGAAGAAGAATAAAATGGCCGTCGGGGACATTGGGGGGATAGCGGTCAGCACGGGGCCGGGTTCTTTCACGGGTATACGGGTCGGTGTTTCTGCCGCCAGGGGGTTTGCGCAGAGCCTGGGAATACCCCTTACCGGCATCAGCAGTCTTGATGGGCTCGCGAACAAGGCCGCGTTAATAAAGAGAATAACCGGTAAGGTTATTATATGCCCGGTAATTGACGCCCTGAGGGAAGAGGTTTACACTGCCCTTTACCGTAAAGTACCGGGTGGAGTCGGACAACTTGCGGATTACAACCTTGTTAATATAAAAATATTATTGAAAAGCCTGAAAAGACGGAAAGAAAAAATATTTTTTCTCGGGGATGCTGTTGATTTATACGCCGGCTTAATAAGAACGGAAATCAAGGGAGCTATGATTGCGGATAATAAAAACAGGTATGCCTCGGCATTGAGCGTAGCCGCAGCGGGCATGAAAAGGATGCCGGGGGATAATGGAAAGGATTATACAAAGGTTTTGCCTCTTTATATAAGGAAGCCGGAGGCTGAAATAAAATGGAGAAAAAAATGAAAAAATTAAGATTGGGTTTGCCAAAAGGCAGTTTACAGCAGTCGACCATGGAACTGTTTTTAAAAGCGGGCATTAAGGTAAGCGATTCCGAGAGGTCATACTTTCCGTCATGCGATGACAGTGAGCTTGAAATCATGCTTGTCCGTAGCCAGGAAATGCCGATTTATGTTGAGCGGGGCGTTTTTGACCTGGGTATAACGGGATATGACTGGATACTTGAGAACGGCGCATCCGTGAAAGAGGTATGCGACCTGGTTTACGGCAAGAGGGGCTGCAAACCCGTGAAATGGGTCCTTGCGGTTCCCGAGAATTCGCCGATAAAGTCCGTAAAGGATCTGAAGGGCAAGTGTATTGCCACCGAAGTGGTCAGTATCGTAAAGAATTACCTGAAAAAGAAAAAAGTGAAAGCGGAGGTGGAGTTTTCGTGGGGCGCAACGGAAGCCAAGGCAGGGTACCTGGTTGACGCCATAGTGGAACTGACCGAGACCGGTTCGTCGCTCAGGGCGAATAAGCTGAAGATAATAGATGTAGTGCTCACGTCAACAACGAAGCTGATTGCCAACAAAAAATCTTACAGCGATCCGTGGAAGAGAAAAAAAATTGAAAATATCGCCATACTCCTGAAGGGGGCTTTAGCCGCCCAGGGTATGGTGGGAATAAAGATGAACATCAGGGAAAGCAGCCTGAATAAGGTGATGAAGGTTCTGCCTTCATTAAGAAAACCCACGGTGTCGCAGCTTGCAGTTAAAGGATGGGTGGCGCTGGAAGTAATATTGAAGGAAGAGTCCCTGAAAAGGATTATTCCCGAACTTAAACGCGCCGGAGCTGAAGGTATTATAGAATACCCGCTTAACAAACTCATATATTAAAAACTTAAGGTCTGACCCTTTTTCCCTAAATTCAAGGGCTGACCCCCATGAAAGGTTTTAGATGAAGAATGTCAGGGTGCGTTTCGCCCCGAGCCCTACCGGATACCTGCATCTTGGCGGCGCAAGAACTGCCTTGTTCAACTGGCTTTTTGCCCGCCACCATAAAGGCAGTTTTATCCTGAGGATAGAGGATACGGACAGCCAGCGTTCAACGGATGAAGCGCTGGAAGTGATAATAAAAGGTTTGAGGTGGCTGGGGCTTGACTGGGACGAGGGGCCGGAAAAGGAGGGAGAATACGGTCCGTACTTCCAGGCGCAGAGAACGGAAGTGCACAGGAAGTATGCGGACAGGCTGGTAAGGGAAGGTAAAGCGTATTTCTGCTACTGTTCTCCTGAAGAACTGGAGTCAATGCGAAAGAAGGCGCGCGAAGAAGGAAAACCGCCGAAGTACAACGGCAGGTGCCGGGACCAAAGTGATGAGCAGAGAAAGGAATACGAGGAACAGGGAAGAAAGCCCGTACTGCGCTTCAGGACAAGGCAGGAGGGAACGACGAAAATAAATGACCTGATACACGGCGAGCTTTCGTTTGAGAATTCACTCCTTGATGATTTTATCATACTTAAGTCAACAGGAACCGCAACGTATAATTTTGCGGTTGTCACCGATGATATTGAAATGAAAATCACCCACGTCATAAGGGGGGATGACCATATATCCAATACGCCGAGGCAGATACTGTTGTACGAGGCGCTGGGTTCCACGCTGCCGGAGTTTGCCCATATACCTATGATTTTTGGAAGCGACAGGGCAAAACTAAGCAAGAGGCACGGCGCGGTTGCCGTTACAGAATACATGAAAGAAGGCTACCTGCGCGAGGCAATGGTGAATTACCTCGCTCTACTGGGATGGAGCACTACGGACAGCCAGCAGATTTTTGAACTTGATGATTTGATAAATAAGTTCACGCTTAAAGGGTGTTCTAAGTCGGCCTCGGTTTTTGATTTCAAGAAACTGGAATGGCTTAACGGCGAGTATGTCAGGAAAATGAACATAGATGAACTGACGGAAAAGGCAATGCCGTTTATTCTGGATGCAAACCTGAACGTGGAAGATAAGGAAAAACTCAGGAAGGCGGTATCACTGGAACAGGAAAAGATAAAACTGTTGAAAGATATCCCGGGCCTTATTGATTTCATGCTGAAGGATGATATAGGTTATACTGACAAGGCAGTCGCTAAGGTTCTGAAGAAGGAAGGCTCGAGGGAAGTATTGTCGGACATCATGGAGAAGATAAACGGTATGGATGATTTTTCGGAGAAGGAGTTGGAAGAGATGGTAAGGGAATACTGCCGCCGGAAGGACCTCAAGACTGGCAAAGTGTTTCACCCGCTGAGGGCTGCGGTTTCCGGCAGGACGACGGGGCCCGGGTTGTTCGTGATGCTCGAGTTCATTGGAAAGGAAAGGGTGTTAAAAAGGATAGAAGAATCGATGAAGTATACCTGATGCAGGGCAGATAAAACTATTTGAGGGAGGAAATATTATGGTAGAGGATATGAAGCCAAACGCGTATTTCACAAGCCTGGTGTTCTCGCTGTCACAGGCGGCTATGATGCAGATGGGAAAGGTGACAAACCCGATGTCTGGTAAGATAGAAAGAGACATGAACCAGGCAAAAACAAGTATTGACATGATGGAAATGCTGAAGGAGAAGACCAAAGGCAACCTTGCGAAGGATGAGGATAAGCTTATTTGCGATATGCTCGCTAACCTCCAGTTGAATTACGCCGAGGAGGCCAACAAGAAGGCCCCTGAAGAAAAAAAAGAAATCAAACCGGAACCGGAGAAGAAGTAGACATCAACATGGTAAGAACCAGGATAATTGCTACCATTGGGCCCGCAAGCGGGAATGAGACAGTATTAAGAAAAATGTTTCATTCCGGACTTGATATAGTGCGGCTTAACTTCTCTCACGGCACGCACACACAGCACCTTCGTAATATCAGGCTGGTGAAAAACATGAACAAAAAACAGAGGCGCGCGGTAAAGATAATGCAGGACCTGGAGGGGTACCGTATAAGGGTGGGGAAGCTGGCTAAACCGGTTGAGTTGAAGAAGAGGACTGTGTTTTACCTCACGCAGGATAATACAATAAATAACAAGAAAGATGTTTCTTTTGATTACACGGGTTCGCTTAAACGGATAAAGAACGGAACACTGGTCTATATCGATGACGGGAAAATAGTACTGAAAGTTATTGGTAAGGGGAAGAATCGGTTAAAGGTTCAGGTGATAACGGGTGGGATATTGATGGGTAACAAGGGAATAAACATTCCCGGGGTAAAGCTGGATTTTTCGGCGCTTACGGAAAAGGACAGAAAAGACGTAGAGGTGGGGATAGAAAACAAAGTGGACTATATTGCCCAATCGTTTGTAAGCAAGAGAGAGGATATTAAATTGCTCAGGGGGCTTGTAAAACCGCGTCATCCTTCATGCAGAATTTATGCCAAGGTGGAGAGCAGGGATGCGATTGAAAATATTGACGGCATTATTGATGAGGCGGATGGCATCATTGTTGCGAGGGGTGACCTGGGTATTTGCGTCCCTATTTACAAAGTACCGGTGATTCAGAAGGAAGTAATAAAAAAATGCCGTCTCAGGGGTAAGCCGGTTATTGTTGCCACCCAGATGCTGGAAAGCATGAGGGAGGAGGAACTTCCAACGAGGGCAGAGGTTAGCGATGTGGCAAATGCAATCCTGGATGGCGCTGACGGACTGCTCCTCTCTGCCGAGACAGCCATTGGGAAGCATCCTCACAAGGCGGTATGCATGATGAACAATATTATTAAAAGTACCGAAAGCTATAAAAAGAAGTTAAAAAACCTTATGGTGTAGCGGGAAGACTTATTTTAAGGAAAGGATGGTAATCATGTATTTAAAAGACAGGGTAAAAAAACCGCTTCTGGTTAAGCTGTTTATCCTGGTTTTTGTTCTTACAGCCGGGTGCGCAACGTCGAATCTTCATAAACGTCCGGATTGGGCAAAGATGACAAAACTGCCATCGGACCATTCATCGGCAAGGAAATATCCTTCGAAAAGGTATCTTTCCGTAGTGGTTTCAGGCACGGGAGGAACACTGTCCGCGGCAAAGAATGATGCCAAGGATAAAGCCTATAATGCATTTTCCGACATGGTGAACTTAAAAATCAGTTCAAGTTTTACGTCGGAACTTACAAATATGGCTGACGGTATCAACCAGGACATAATGGAAGATAATATACATTCAATGGTAAAATCTGAATCGGAAGCTACACTGGCGGGTCTTGAAGAAGTTCTTTCATGGGATGGCAGGGAAAAGAGGGTCAAATACTATTTTGCCTGTTATATGCTTGATAAGGTGAAATCGGGTAATAATATTTACGCTCTCGCCAGGGAGAAGCATAAAGAACTTATGGAGATAGAAAGCAGGTTTATGTCCGGGGCAGAGATTGATAGCGGATCCGCGGAAAGGCTTTCCCTTAACGCGCTTAAACTTGCCCTGGAGTTCAGAATTCTGTCTCATGAAGCCATGTTTTTCGGGAAGAAAATGGATTTAAGGGATGATTTCAGCAAGCTGGAAATAGATTCGTTAGACAGGGTCTATGCGGCGGGTGACAGGAAGGAAAGCATCGGCAAGCGCAGGGAACTTGAGGAGGCTCTTAAGTTGTACGAAGAAGCTTATAAATACAGGCCTGACGAGATATTTAACGCCAGGATAATTGCCGTAAAGAAACGCCTTCCCTGTACGGAATGTAAATATAGCGGTTCATGTATTCAGTGCAAGGGTGAGAAGGGCAGCTGGAAGGTATGTTCAGTATGCAAGGGCGGTTTAAAGGTCAAGCTTACCTGTCCCGTGTGCAACGGTGACGGAAAAAAGAACTGTGAGAAATGCAACGGGCAGGGAAAACTCAAGGAACGGTGTTTGAAATGCGTAGCCGGGAAATTAAAATGCCCGGATTGTGACGGGAAAGGCCATATAATTAAAGATTGCCCGAAAAAAGTGAAGTGTACAAGATGTATGGGGGAAGGGAAAATCAAAGAGGAAATTCCGGCCACAACGGTTGTCTGCCCGTCCTGCGGCGGTGGCGCGGGGAAGGCTGCCTGCGCGGTGTGTTCAGGTTCCGGGGTGATACATAAACCCATTACCTATCAGTATGTTGGTTGTACTAAATGCAGTGGAACCGGAGAAATAACATGTCCCTT
>JAUXDE010000089.1 GCA_030618495.1 Clostridia bacterium | reverse complement strand
GCCAGGGCTTTCTTGAAGGATTCCCAGTCCATCTGCTTGCCTTCCAGGAAGAACTCCTTTTCCCTGGTAATGGTAACAAGGATGTTTTTCCTTGGCAGTAATTGCGAACTTACTGCCTTGGGCTTCTTAACCTCAACCCCTGTCTGCTGTACCAGGGTTGTGGTAAGCATGAAGAATATAAGCAGTATGAACACCATGTCTATCAACGGCGCCATGGCTATGGCAGGTGTTATTCTCTTACGTTTTCTTGAATATGTTTCGTCCATTATTTTTCCTCCACCATTGCTATGAAGTTTGTTACTCCTCTTTCTATGTCGGAGGTAATCAGGTCAACCCTGTTTGAAAGTACGCTGTGAAGGTATATAAGAGGTATGGCTGTTATCAGCCCTGCCTCTGTGGTGATTAACGCTTCCGATATCCCGCCCGCAAGTTCCTGTGGGTCTCCCGTGCCTTTAAGCGCGATTACAGTAAAGGCGCGTATCATGCCCACCACCGTGCCCAGCAGGCCAAGCATGGGCTCTATGGTCGCTATAACAGCGATAAGCGAAAGGTACCTTTCAAGTTTTGGAACCTCAGATATCACTACTTCATGCATCCTCGCCTTTATTGCCTTGGGATTTTTCTTGTAGGCAACAACGCCCGCTTTCATTACCTTTGCCAGCGGTCCCGGGGTGCTCTCGCAGAGTTTGATGATTTCAGCTGTCTTGTTCTTGTCCCAGAGTTTTGTAAAACTTTCAGTGAAGAGTGTTTCATCGTGCCTTAGTTTACGAAAGTATTTGAACCTCTCAATGATGAAGGTAATAGCGACAACCGAAAAGCCAACTATGGCTATCATTACGGGGCCGCCTTTTGACAACCAGTTCCACATTGAATAAAACATGTTAGTCCCTGCCTTTCTTTAGCGTATTAGAAACTTCACAACACTTACTTAAAATTTTGCTTCAAGTCCAAAAAACGGAATAAATGGGAGCATATAAGACGCTTCCTGCTTGCCTTCTATGCTGTTCCAGTGATAACTGCTCACGTTCAGTTTGTTAAAAATGTTGATCATTTCTAAATAAGCGGTTAAATGCCATTTACTAAACATGAATTTTCTGCTAACCCTGAGGTCAACCCTGTTATAAGGGGGAGTCCGCAATGAGTTTTTCTCACCTCTTTTGGATTCATAGTATCCACCGGCATCCTCGTCTTTCCTGGTTCTCGGGGTATAGGGCTTTCCTGAAAACCACTTCCAGGAGATGCCCACTTCCAACCTTCTTATCGGCTGACAACTTATATTGGTCGTTAATATATGGGTCCTGTCGTAATCAAAGTAATAATACTTATCATCTCCGTGTTCCTTTTTCATGGCGCTTGAAAGCGTGTATGACAACCAAGCCGAAAATCTTTCCGAGAGTTTGTTCTTAATCATAAATTCAACACCCATGGCGTATCCTTCGCCTTCGTTGTACTTCTTGTAAATATCCTTTTCAGCAGCATCCTCTATATCGGCAAGTTCGGTTGTTGAAACGGATATCAGATTATCGTAATCCTTTACGTATCCTTCAAGTTTTAAAGAAGTGTTAAAGGGCAGTTCCCCTTCTATAGAGACTATTAAATGTTCCGCTTTTAAGGCTGTTAATCCCGTATGTCCTCCATATTCAGGGAGGAAGTCTTCAATTGACGGGTGCTGGTAGAAATATCCCCATGCCGTGCGGGCGGTTATCTTTTGTGTTATACCGTATGAAATACCGAGCCTTGGGCTTAACAGGGAATTGGAATAGGAGCCCATGTTCCATTCCAGGTAATCAAGCCTTAATCCAAAATCCGCATAAAGCCTGTCAGCAACCTCCCACCTGTCCTGTATATACGCTGAAGCGTAATATGAAGCAAGATGAAGCGTTGTTGTGGTGTAAGGAATAATGAATTCGTAATGATCCGTTTCTGTGTCATGATTTACAACAAATTTGAATGGGTCAGGTTCCGGGTTTTTGGCGTCAACAGTTACCAGCGTCGGTTTGAAGCTGACACCGCATCTTATGTTATGTGATTCCACCGGCGAATACAGCAGTTCAGAATTGACCTCAAGGTTTCTTCCGAGTATTTTCTGGTATGCATCAAGGTCTATTTCAGGCTCAGTTGACACAATCTGGCTTATGATATCGTATTCTTTTTGATTGTAGCTAAGGGTGAAGAGAGAAGACAGTTTTTCGGAAAACTCGTGTTCCCAGAGCGAGTAGGCAAGGATGCCCCTGGTGTCCCATTTCATGGTAGAAGTATAGGAGCTCGTCTTTCCCCCGATAAGAGGCATGTCCTCGGGGTAATCAACGACGCCTTCAAAGTCAATAGAGGCGAAGTTTCCCGTTGGCAGGACATAGAAGGACAGGTTGTCCTTCTTCCCAATTTCCCAATCCAGCTTCAGGTGAAGGTCCCAGAACGAGGGGAAAATAAAATCCGCCGTTTCAGCTTCCACGTGTTCGCCTCCCGGTGACGACCCTCCCGTGAGCATTCCCAGAAGCAGGTCCATGTAATTTCTTCTCCCGGCAACCGATATCCCGAACTTGTCGCTAATGGGTAAGTTAAAGTAGAACCTTGCGTCAATAAGGCTTAAGCCCAGCTTGCCTTCCAGTTCGCCTTCCCCTGCATTTCTTGTCTCTATTTCAAGCACGCCGCTCATTGCGTCTCCGAATCTTGCGGGGAATCCCCCGGTGTACAGGGTAACGTTTTCTATCATGTCATTATTGAATACTGTAACCAGCCCTCCGGATATCCCCTCTCCTGTCGCTTCCATGTGAAACGGGCTTAAAACCTTTGAATTGTCAAGGTACACCCCGGTTTCGTCCGGGTCTCCTCCCCTTATGGCAAACTCTGCGGAGTAGTCATCTGCGATTGCCAGTCCCGGGAGTATTTTGACCGCATCAAAGATGTCCTCTTTGGGGCCGGCTATCTTTTTTATTTCTTTCCTGGTAAGCGTTTCCCTGCTGACTGAAGGCTTTTTGTAAACGGGTTCCCTTGCTTTAACAACAATTTCTTTAGCCAGATAGGTTGCAAAATTGAGCATTTTCACGTTTAACTTGCTTCTTCCCCGTTTAAGGCTTACCTTCCTGACCTGTTTCTGGTAGTCCTTCTTCCTGAACTCGAGCGTGTACTCCCCTGAAGATATTGATATTCTATAATTACCGTTCAAATCCGTGTAGAAGGCTATTGGTTCTTCTTTGACCGGCGCGCTTAGCTGTTTGGTGGAGCCGGGAGTAAGTGTGTCCGTAGTTCCGGGAGTAAGGGGACGCGTGACAGGAGCCGGCTCTGCCGGCTTATCTGAAGGTTCAATAATTATTTTTACCCCGTCAACCGGCCTGCCGGTTATTTCATCGTTAACCTTACCGTAAATAGTAATATTTCTCGGCGCTGCATGAACAGGAGTTTGCAGAAAACCTGAAGACAGAAGTAATGTAATTAATAATATTTTTTTCATGTTTAAAATTGCCAGTATAGATTGAATATAAACGGCACTCCAATAAGAACCCTGAAGGAAGCAGTCGCTGCCCACAAAATACTGATACGCGGCTGAAGCCTGACTGAAGTGAAAGAGTAATTAACGCTGCCGATGCCCATCAGTTTCTTGTTAAACTTGTAATGTGTTCCCATCCCGACATATATATCATTGATATCCCCCCCTAATAAGTCAGCGTACCCGAAAAAATCTTCGTTCCCTGTTTCCATATAAGATATTCCGGTAGAACCGTGCAAGCAGAATCCCGGCCTTATGGATTTACTTGCGCCCAACGATAATCTATAGGAATAAACGCTTTCATTGCCCATGTCCATGTAGCCACCGAACTGCGATCCCGAGAGAAGAGCTATCATTCCCGACGCATTCAGCGAAAGAGCGGGTTTCCTGTCACCCTCGTGCATCAGTGCAACCCTCATATTGATGTTAGCCATCAAAAAAAGGTCCATCAGTAGAACAGTCCCTATCGTGAGCCTGTCTGAAATACCGTAATTAAAATCGCCGATTATATTTACATATTTTTCTTTGCCGTTCAGGATATAGCCGGAGGGGTTACCGTTAATTTCTAGCGGCTTTTCGTCATCCCAGAACTCTGCTGAGGTATCAGGAGAAGCGACAGCAATTAGCATTATCAGCATGATTACTGCGCGAATACTATTCTTCTTCCTCTCCCTCGTAGGTTTCCTCCTTTATAAGGTTGCCATCCTTATCGTATTCCCTCAGGCTGACGAGTATTCCCTGGCTGTAAACTTTTTCCAGTTTAATATTGCCGTTTTCAAAATACGAATTGTTAACACCGTCTTTTTTGTTTTCCTTGTAGGCTGCTTCTTCCATGACATTCCCGTTCTTGTAGTACTTGACGGCAGAGCCGTGGCGCATGTCCCCCTTCCTGTGTATTACAGCAAGGATTTCCTTTGTTCTGTAGTAAGATGTTACTACGGTTGTCTTTTTAAGCCCTAATAAACTGCAGCCGGTAAGCATAAGAAAACAAAACAATACAGGTAAAAGAATATTTTTCATTAAATCCATTCCCCGTAAAAATAATTATATTAATAAAACAATATCATACTATTATATAAAATTATTAATATTAATACAATAGTACAGCTAATTTTCCTTGAAATAGGAAGTTACATAATTAGCTTATGGTAAGAATTGGTTAAAAGAGGATTGTTTCGGTAGAAACTATCCTGAAGAGAATAGTTAAAGGTAGAGTATGAATTTCAATCCCTGTGTATTATAATGTCATTCCAATTCAGGCTTGCGCGGCACTCCGGAAATGCCTGATTAGGGATGTCCGTTATAAAATCATCGTATGATAACAAATTTGGAGATTCTTGTTTCCGTAACCCCGTCGGCTGTTGCTGTAACCTGCCAGTAATACATACCTGAATACATTTCATCCCCGAACGAGTCAAGTCCTTTCCACGTGTCCGTTAACGGCAGCTGGTTATAGCCGGCGCTGAGATTTTCCTCAGGCAAGGAAGCCACGCACCTGCCCGCTACGGTAAATACTTTTATACTCACAAGCGCGTCATCCGTCAGGCTGAATATAAATACGCACTGCGTCGCCATAGGGTTAGGGTACGTGATAAGTTCCTTAATATCTATTATACTTCCCCCTCCCATGAGACAGTACACAGAGAAGTGCTCCACCATCGCCCATATGTGATCAGCCTCCACATGCTGATCCCCGGGTACTTTAACCCAACGTTCCCTGTACTCGTCCATCACGAAAATCCGCAGGGTTGTTGGGTCTACATCCTGAGATAATTGCTCTACGTCAAAGTACAGCTTCAGTTTCATTTCCTTCAAGAACTCCGTTGTTCCCCTCAGTAAGCCATTCAGGTTGTACGCTTTGAGGTCAACTATCGTTTCTGACACGATTTTAAGCGCAATCTCCTTGCCCGTCGCGTTATCTATCTTGCCGCCATCAAGTGATTGTAATTTTTCAGCCTTAATATAACTTTCTTCCGCAAACGTACCACTGCTTACCACCACCTCAACTTTGCCATCATCAAGCGATACCGGAGTATCCTCATGCTGGGGTATAACGTCAACGGATACTGTTACAGTACTATAGGCTATCGATGGTCCTGATGATGTGAACGAGATGTCGTAGCCGTATACCCTGTACCAGTACGATGTGCCCGCCTTCAAACCGGTATCCACGTACGTTTCTAACGTCAACACGTCCGTATCCGCTTCCACAATATAATTGGCATCATCCGTAGACATCTCAAGTTTGTACCGTACATGACTTGCATCCTTCTGCCATGTCAGGGTTATTTCATGCTCCGCAATTGATGTACATGTCAAATCTGTCGGAGCGGGTATCGTCATCTGCACCACCAGGCCGAACCGGGCAACCGTCCCCTCGTTGCCTGCAATATCACTTGACTGCACGACGAAATAATGCGTCGCCCCATCCGAAAGCGGGCTTAACGCGTAATCCGCGAACATTACGGGGTTGTACGCGCCGGAAGGAACCGCGCTGCTGTCCGTAGATATATTATACCTGTACCCTGCTATAGGGGCAGTGGTTGCGGGTGCCGTCCATGAGAAGTGCGGCGTATTATCAGCCTGGGGGGTAAATTCAGGGATTACTATACCGCCGTCCTCAGTCTTGCATTCCAGCGCGGTTACATCAGGACCGGTAGCGTCGTATTTTATGATGAAATTGTACACAGGCCCTTCCGTGCCGGAGCCGTTTACCGCCCTCACCTTTATCTCTGTAGTCCCCTCAGACTGGTCGGCCAGGTCATGGCTTATACCCGTGGTTTCCCAGTTATTTACGGCCGAAGTCGGGTCAACCCCGGTGTTGGATATATAGAAAGTATCGTTAGATGGAGAAGCCGGGTCGGTCCAGTATATTACCGGGCCTGCATCGATGTTCTGCCAGACCTCATCATATAATCCCGTAACGGCAACTATGTCCGGCACGGACGTGTCCGCCTTGTAGGGGCCCATATCAACCGTCGTGCTGTTCCCTATATCATACCCGTTGTATGATTTCAGGTGCAGGTACCAGTTATTGGTAGTTGTAGCCGTGGTTAAAAGGACTCCTCCAGCCCATGCTGTTTCGCTGCCGGTCCAGGACCCGCGCGTTGCCAGGTTATCCCAAACGCAGCGGTAGTACTCCACTCCCCCTTCACCGAACGGCAGAGAATTGGTGAAACTAAAGTTATCGTCACTGTACCACTGCCCCGCGTTCTTATCGCAATTGGCTGACGGTACCGCGGGCAGAGTATAAGTGGAAGGTTCCACTGTGTACCCGCTGTCACCGTTACCGTTATACGCCATTACCC
>JAUXDE010000090.1 GCA_030618495.1 Clostridia bacterium | reverse complement strand
CGTGGAAGTTGCCGTAATAGTTGCCGTGCCTGTCGTCCCGGTAGACTGTAGATTTATAACAGCAATACCGCCTACGGCAGCAACCTGGGTATTGCCCAGCAGTGTTCCCTCTCCGCTTTTAGTGAATGTAACGGTATTCGTTGCGGAAACACAAAGAATAGTATTTGTATCCCTCAATTCAGCAGATATCTGTGACGTGCTTATTCCATCAGCCAGTATCGACGTAGGTGCTGATACCAGCGCGATGTAATTAGGCGGTTCGCTCATTTCTATATTCACGTTGCCATCGTATATTCCGTCAGACGTCGCGGTGACCGTGGCAGTGCCTCCTGTATCGTCGGATCTAAAAGCGATAGTAGTTACCCCGCCTAATGCGGATTTAACGGTAGTGCCAAGCAGTGTCCCTAATGTTCCTTCTCCCGACAGGCTGAAAACCACATCATTTGTCGCATCGTTACACAAGATATTGAATGCATCCTTTATATATGCGGTAACCATTGATGTAGACGTGCTGTCAGCTGTTATTGTGGTAGGCGATGCCGTAGCGAGTATCTCGTAGGGAGGCCCCGCAGGTTGATCTGTTATCGTTATTTCCACGGTATTGGTATCTATAACAATTGATGGGGTAAACTGGAGTTCAATGTACTCGCCGACTATTGAATGTGAAAACGACACAGGGAAACCACCCTTCAAAACGGTTACCCCGGGATTGCTGGTAGTACTGCTTAAATATATCTCGTCAAATGTCAGGGGATTATCGAATGATATTTTTAAATTCCGATCATATTCCCCCTGCCACTCATGGTATTCCATGTCACCCCAGCTTGCAGGCATGCATATAGGAGCTTTCAGGTAATCGTTGAAAGTTGAAGGCAGGTTTGGTTTTACCCATAGTTTCTTGTCGTAAAGGTCCATGTTAATACCTTCAAGAGCAAAAAGGACATGCCATACTGTGGGTGAATTCATGTAATACCCGTTACCCCAGCCCTGCCCCTCTCCCGAGGTATAGCCCTTGCAGGGTTGATTCCATACCCGGGGGTAAGCCTCATAAAGGCCCTGATAAATCCTATTCGTAATATCCAGCCCATAGTCAGCGAACCCTTCCCTGATCATCATGCTTGCCATATGGCCGGTCGGGTAGTTCGGCCAGGTCTCCGAGGCCCCCCCCCCTCCCGGGTTGCAGTATATGGGTATACCCTTGTATGCCGGCTGTACAAGGTCAGTGTACATTCCTACTATTGCCGAATCTATCTTGGCCTTGGTATGCAGGTCCCCGTATCCAAGCATTTTAGAGGCCCACTGTCCCGCAAGCATTGAGTTTAAAACCTTTGAATCATTTATATCAAAATCCCACATACCATTAGTGGCGTTCCACAGGGTCGTTTCAGTCGCAATAGAGATATCATCGCAAAGCGTCTGGTAACTGCTTGCCAGCGAGGGCTCGCCCATTAAGTTTGCCATTTTTATCCCTGCCTTCAAAACAGACATCCACAGGTCCTGCATGTATATAAATCCTTCATCGTAACCGAACGTGTCATAAGTGGTTTGGTAGCCATGAACCCCCATAGGATCCACAAGTTCATCGTTATCTCCATCAATGGTGTTATCCAGCCAGGCTATACAATTTTTTATCTTATCCCAGAAATAAGTCTCGAACCTGGTTCTGTCCCCAGTCCATAAATAATGCTGGTACGCTATTATTGGCCATTTCGCCTGAACATCCATAGTATCACCTTCAGGGTTGTCGAAAGAGTCTGTTCCCAGGTACTGTTCTATAAACCCATTGCCGTCCTGGGTATCACCGAAAGCCTTCATTTCACCCCAGGCGGCTTCCGGAGAGAATATCAGGGTACCCAGATGAGATGAGAATGCCTGGTCAAATGTTCCCATATACGGCCCGCCAGTTGTTTCCGTAAGTACCTCTCTTACTGTAAATTTACCGTCCAGTGTCCAGGCAGAGACTTCTGCATTGGTATGAGTGTTATTTATGAGAAAATCCTGCAGCCATGCGGGCAGGCTGGAATCAAAGAATCTCTGCTGCCAGGCATCCACTTGTGCAAGTAAAGTCTCGGCAGTATTGTACCCGTATTCCGCTATACTCTGCGAACCCGTGAAAGCATTATTATGGTAATGCCCCTCTTGAGTACTGCCCATCAGGTATGTAGGTAAATCCCAGGTTAGAATAATGGTTACCTTGCGTGTTTCCGAAGCAGCCAATGTCACCTTTGAAGCAACCATTCCATAATCGGTAGCCGTTGAGGGGCTGTTATTCATTACACCGTCATCGGAGAACTCCGAGTAATTGTTGCCGCAAGTTCTAACGGGAGAATTAATCCCGCTGCCATTTTTTAACATAAGGGTATAATCACCCTCAGCGAAAGTGAACTTCAATCCCTTTATGTCTCCATCCGTTATCTGGGTGTAACCGGTTATGTTTTTATCGGTTCCGAAAGAAAACCCCACCGCTGTGTCTATGGCTCCTGCTGTATTATTGGTCAGGGTAAATGTAAATAAACCAATTGGAAGGCATATGTCCGCGGTCGACAATGGAATAATAGGCGAAAATGCTTCTACCTTAACATCTATGGGAATAGATGTGCCCGTGTACACTATTGTTGCCTTGGGATAGTATGCCGTAAAGTCTATACCGATACCTGCTTCATCGGTATTCAATTTCACGGCCCCATCGGTATTAGTATACAGGCACAGGAAAGTATTTGGATGCGCGGATGTTTGATACGCGGCTTGCTTGTTATTTTGGCCGTAAATATTATCTATACTATACCTGTAAAACTTGCCATCCGGTCTTAAGTCAATACAGCCTGTGCCCCAGCCCCCCAGGGGCATTCCCCCGCGGTCATAGCCTCCTGCTTTATCAGTTGTATTATACGCATGGCTGACTCCAATCAGGCTGATTACTAAAGGAATTATAAGAAAGCTGATTTTTAATACAGATAGTTTCTTGTTACTTCTCATCATAGTAGACTCCTTTTTATAAGTCTTTATTTGCCTTATTATCATGCTTATAGCATGAATTATAATAAATAAAAGGATTTATTAATTATAATAATATTATAACACAGATATTAACATTTGGCAAGCATTTTCTTTTTTTTTTTTTGTTTGAAATCAGGCGCGTAATATGAGAAAGTTCCCGGGGCGCGTTTTCTTTGCGCGCTTATTGAAACTCATCCGTTTTAGGAGTACTTGAATAAATCCATGCTCAAGTATCGTTCTCCCCTGTCAGGTAGGACCGTAACAATTCTTTTGTATGTTTTTGCCAGTTTTAATGCAACAAGCATATTTGCGCCGGAACTTATTCCAACCAGTAGTCCGTGTTCTTTGGCAAGTTTTCGCGCCATGTGAATGGCTTCTTCGCTTCCAACCGCAGCAACCCGGTCAACCTTGTTCATATCGATTAATTTAGGTATGAATCCATCACCAATACCCTGGATTTTGTGTTCCTCGATTTTTACGTCACTCCCGCCAAACATGACGGCGGCTTCCTTTGGTTCCACTGCAATTATCTTTAGCCCGGGATTGGCTTCTTTCATTATACTCGAAATGCCGGTCAATGTTCCCCCGGTGCCAACGCCTGCCACAACCGCGTCTACCGGCCCTATTTCCTTCAATATCTCTTTGCCGGTCTTTTCCTGGGCTTTTATGTTATTTGGATTGCTGAATTGCCGGGCTATGAACGTCCTGGGTTTTTTTGCGATTTTCTCTGCTTCGTCTATGGATTCTCTTAGACTTCCGCTTTTTGAAGTTAAGACCAGCCGGGCGCCGAACGCTTTCATTATTTGTTTTCTTTCTTCACTCATGTTTTCCGGCATTACCACTATCATTCTGTAACCTTTAGCGGCGGCAATCATGGATAAGGATATCCCCGTATTGCCGCTGGAGGCTTCGACTATAGTGTACCCCCTCTTCAACTCCCCTTCTTTTTCGGCAGCTTCAATAATCTCCAACGCAACCCTGTCTTTAATGCTCCCGCTGGGATTGACGCCTTCTAATTTAGCATAAATATTCCCTATTTTGATAAGCGGGGTATTTCCTATGGAATTTAATATATTAGCCTTGTTTTTCATGTTAAATGTTTTAACTTGATTTGTTTATTTCACAACTTGCTAATGGTTTTATTTTTGTATGGCTGGTGAAGGTTAAAACCGGGCTTTACATTCTAATAAAATTTTACGCGCATAATCATCACTGCCTGTTATTTTAAGCGCGTCCTGGGTAAGGACCCCGGGATAGTAAATAGCGTATATGAACCTGAAATTTATATTTGGAGAGAATTTGTAGGTGGCATATATGTCATATTCAATACCTGCGTCATAGGTGTCCGCAGAAAGAATAAGCGCATCGAAAAAATTATTCTTACCGTCATTCTTATAAGTAAAAGCATTTACGCCAAAAACAAGATTCTTGATATCATTGTATGTAATGCCCAGCTTCAGGATGGTGAGGTTTCTTAATTTATAGTCATAAAAACCGGTGGGAGCGTTTGATAAGAAGTATTCACCGTAATCATGATAATTAAGCCAGGCAGTATCAAGGGTGAAATCCATGTTGCCGTATAAAACTTCGACTAATACATTGATGTTTTTTCCTTTTGCAGATAGGTTGGCACCGGCAATACCCGCAATCCCGTCACCGCCGATTTCTTTAGCAAGTTCTACGCTGTAGTGGACGTCTTCTCTTGGGTCCACTTCGACGCGTGAACCGACAAAAAGGCCGGTTTCAGGTGAAGTTGGATCATTACCTTTATTCTGGTATATTGTATAGATGTATTGTTTTATTACGTCCTTTTTCCAGACTTTGGAAAACATTCCCCCGATAACGGTGCTTGTTGGAAGCAGTATTGAAAAAACGTCAAGCTTGAAATCATTCTTGAAAAAAACGTCGGCTTTTAAAGAATTAAACCCCGTGGCGGAATCGGCGTCCCTGACTAAAAGTCCATTCCCGTATTCGATGGATTGCCTGCCTGCTGTAATATCAAGCCTGAATTTGTTGCTTGCGATAGTTGTTAACTTTGAGAATTTAATGTTGGCGGTTTCAAGGAATATGTCCGTTGTTTCGTCCCACCTGCCTATAGCCTGTAATTGTGTGTTAAGCGTAACGTTGCTGCCAACCGTGCCTTCAAGGTAAAGCCGTGTCCTTTGCTTGAAATAGGCGTCCGATGAGATTGTGGTAAAAGTTCCCCGGGTGGTATCATAAAAATCGGTAGAATTGTCGATGTGTCCGCGCACCCTGGTCTCCGCGCCGAGGTTTATATCGGCATAACCGGGAGAAACGAAAACAATGCATAAAAACAGCAGGAATATGATTTTTTTCATGGTTTAGTAAACCGTTGTAGTTCGTGTTCAGGTTATCAAAAATAAACGGTTATGTCAACACTAAATAAAAAACCCCCGGCAAATGACTGCCGGGGGTTTTAAAGGCTATTAACGCTTAATTAAAACATTATGTTAACTGTTGCAAGGATCTGCGCAATAGCATCAGTGTTGGTATCCAGCGCAAAGTAGTAGGCGTTAGTCGGGATTGAGAATACCCCGTAGCTTACGTCTAGAGAGGATTTTTCAGTGATTGAATAGGAAACCTTAATATCTATTTCTGTGCCAAGTCCCTTGGCGGTGACAACAGGGATGCCTGCGGGAGTGGTTTTAATGGTGAATGAGTAGAGTCCCAGCCCGGCTTTAAGTTTTGAATCAGCAAAGCCGGAAGGTGTAATGTCTACATAACCACCGATGACTCCCATGTTGGTCATTCCAGCAAGGTTTTTCCCTACCACTTCTCCGTAACGTTTGTCAGAAGAAATAGGAACAAAGCCTTCATTAACTGCCGCGGTTGCGAGGTCATCGCCGCTTCCGGAAGCAAAGTCAAAACCTGCATCTAATATACCAAAGCCCAGCTCCTTTTTGTAGGCTGCATTAAAGGCAATGCCATTCCCGGAGTAACCGGTACCCAGGTTAAGGGCAGCTTCAAGCGTACAACTTAAATCATCAATAGGCGTTACTATTGCTTTTAATCCCACTATGCCTACCCCGTCCATTAGCGCTGCTACCGGGTTCTGGATTACTCTGTTGTAGTAGAAAATCTTTGCTTTTGTCTTCGGGAGTAATTCATCTGTAGCTATTGAAAGCCCGGCAAGGTCCGTGTCTGTGTAGAATGCTGAATTTTCATTGAGTTTTGAGTAGAGCAGGTTGAAGTCAAGTTTCCATACAGGGAAATCTATATTTATTGCGTCGCAGGAAGTTACCGTAAGGGTATTGTTAGACGTCTTTCCAAAGAACAGTACCATGTCACCCTCTTCACCGATTGGCTGTCGCCCTAAACGGATGTTAAGGTCGGATTTTCCCTTGATGTTAATATAGGCGTTTTGCACTGTAAGCGTCCCGAGAATTCCATTTATTGACTGCACTACCGTTCCGTATTGCCTTGTGTTTTTTACGATGTCAACCCTGCTTGAAATTGACTTATTGACATCCCCGGATATACCAATCATGAGCCTGGAAAGAGTCCTTTCTGTAAGGTCGTCATTTAATCCGGTAGTCGCAACGGTGTTTGTTCTGTCTGTAAAGTTGTTTAAGGACATCATCCTGACATCTATCCCCCCGTCAATCTTAAGATTTTTAATTATATCTTCGGTTGAACCCGGCAAGCTGTACGCTGAAACAAGAACCGTAA
>JAUXDE010000012.1 GCA_030618495.1 Clostridia bacterium | reverse complement strand
CGGTAAATGATCCCAGCGCGGTTGTCACCGGTATATTGTTTGCTTTCGTCATCCCGCCGTCCTCTCCCGTATGGATGGTGGTGATAGGGGCCGTTGTTGCGATTATCCTGGGAAAGCAGGTATTCGGCGGTCTCGGTTACAACCCGTTTAACCCGGCGCTGGTTTCCCGCGCGGTTCTCCTTGCTTCCTGGCCTATTCATATGACGAACTGGTCAACGCCGTTTGACGGTATCAGCTGCGCAACCCCGCTGGGAATATTGAAAACGGGATTATCCGTGGAACTGCCGTCGTACATGGATATGTTTTTAGGAAGCAGGGCCGGCTGTCTCGGTGAAACATCGGTTCTGGCGTTACTGGTTGGCGCAGTTTACCTGCTTTACAGGAAGCGTATAACACTCCACATTCCGTTATCGTACATAGGTACGGTTTGCGTAATTTCAGCGGTATTTAACCTGGACCCGCTTTTTAATGTAATGGCGGGCGGTTTGGTGCTGGGGGCGTTTTTCATGGCAACAGACATGGTTACCACACCCATGACGAACAAGGGCAGGTTAATCTTCGGTATCGGCTGCGGTCTGCTGACGATGCTCATAAGATACAAGGGAAGTTTCCCGGAAGGGGTATGTTATTCCATTTTGATCATGAATATCCTTACTCCTGTTATTGATAAATATACGGAACACAAGCCGTTCGGGAGCATTGAAACTAATAATGGAAATCATTAAAAAAATTGTAGTTTTAACAATTGTAACTTCTGTCGCTGCGGTCCTGCTGGCAGTAACCTATAAAAATACAAAGCCCAGGATTGACGCCCACATGAAAAATGAACTGGAAAGGCTGCGCAGGGACGTTTTGCCGCGCTCTTCGGGATTTGAGGAAATAAAAATCCGGAAAGAGGCCTGTTATATAGGATATGATGATGAGGGCAGGAAAGCGGGGCTTATCCTGCCGGTATCGGTTAAAGGTTACAGCGGAGAGATTAAAATGCTCATCGGGATGAGCATGAAAGGGAAAATAGAAGGCCTTTATATTATAAACCAGACGGAGACGCCGGGGCTGGGGAACAAGATAGCCGCAGCAGAGTTTACGGACCAGTTCAGAGGATTGACAGAGAAAGAAGCGTGTTTGGCCAGTGACGGTTCCGATGGAAAAATTGATGCGGTTACGGCAGCAACGATATCCTCCCGCGCGGTAACCGGCGGAGTGAAGAAGGGTTTTAACCTTTATAACGAGTACGTAAATTACACCGGCAAGAGGGATATTCTGAACCGTGTGCCTGACGGCTCGTACTGGGGGAGGGGGGAAGGGGCCGCCGGTCCGGTAAGGGTTGAAGTTGTGATAGAATCCCGCGGGATTAAGGCCATAAAGGTGATAAGACAGCAGGAGGCAAAGAGGTACTGGGCAAAGGTGAAGGCAGAAATACCCGCCAAAATCCTCAGGGAACAGACAACGGAAGTTGATACCGTCAGCGGCGCAACTCTTACCAGCCAGGGTTTGATTGACGCGGTTCAGAATGCCCTGGAGTCAGCCGGAAGGAAGGGAAAATGAACAGATTAAAAACATTAACCAACGGTTTAATCAGGGAAAATCCCGTCCTGGTTCTAATGATAGGGCTGTGTCCTTTACTTGCCGTTTCCAATAATGCTATAAATGCCCTGGGTATGGGGATTGCCGCAACCTTTGTCCTTATCTGTTCAAACGTGGTTATTTCCTTAATCCGCGGGGTGATTCCCGACCAGATACGCATACCGGTTTTCATTGTGGTTATATCCACTTTTGTAACCATCATCGATCTTATGATGGCCTCATATCTACCTCCCCTGCATAAATCATTGGGGATATTCGTTCCGCTGATAGTGGTAAACTGTATTATACTGGGCCGCGGGGAGGCATTCGCGTACAGGAACAGGGTATTTGACGCTCTTCTTGACGGGATAGGAATGGGTGTGGGATTTACCCTGGTAATCGTTCTTATAGGGATTATCAGGGAAGTGTCGGGAAACGGTACGATTTTTGGTTCAGCCCGTTTCATAGCGCATCCTGCTATGATTATGATACTGCCTCCGGGGGCTTTTATTACCATAGGTTCTTTAATGGGCATTCTAAACTGGACAAGGAACAGGCAGTCGGAAAAAGACATGATTAAGAAGGAAGAAAAGGAATGAAATGAACGAAATAAGCCTGTTTGGAATTTTTCTTTCAGCAATGATAGTTAACAACATAGTGCTCATCAGGTTTATCGGTCTTTGCCCGTTCTTCGGGGTTTCGGGCAGGATGGAGTCCGCCATTGGAATGGGTATGGCCGTTATATTTGTAATGACCGTATCATCGGCGGTGACATGGGTTATATATAATTATCTCCTGGTACCCATGGGGCTGGAGTTTCTGAAGATAGTAACTTTTATTCTTGTCATAGCTTCGCTTGTACAGCTTGAAGAACTGTTTATGAAAAAATATATTCCCAATCTTTATAAATCCCTCGGGATTTATCTGCCGCTTATCACCACGAACTGCGCGATACTTGCAGCTTCTTTCCTGCATGTGGATTATAGTTTCAGTTTTATACAGGCGCTGGTTTATGCCATAGGGGTATCCCTGGGATTTATCGTAGTGATAATTCTTTTTGCGGGAATCAGGGAAAGGCTGGATACCGCGCCGGTACCGAAGGCGCTGGCAGGTTATCCGATTGCATTCTTTACGGCAGCGTTGATGTCTCTGGCATTCCTGGGATTTAAAGGTTTGTTCGGGTTATAGAAAGTTTATTTAAAATATGATTTTAAACACTGTTATACTATTGGGCGGGATAGGACTTGTTTTCGGTTTCATCCTTGCCGTTGCGGCGAAGAAATTTGCCGTGCCTGTTGATCCAAGGCAGGAACACCTGTTGAGAATACTGCCCGGGGCAAACTGCGGCGCCTGTGGTTTTCCCGGATGCAGCGGTTATGCGGAGGCAATGATAAAAGAGGGCGCTGACCCGGGGCTGTGTACCGCGGGTGGAACGGAAACGGTTGAGAAAATAGGTGAAATACTGGGCAGGGAAGCATCACTGAGGGAAAGGCGGGTGGCGAGGGTACTGTGCGGGGGAAGGGATTGTGAACAGAAGTTTAACTATGTCGGGATAAATGAATGTTATGCTGCAAGTTCTGTCGCAGGCGGGTTCAAGTCCTGCAGGTATGCTTGTCTTGGACTGGGTGACTGCGTTAAGGCCTGTAACTTTGATGCCATAAGGTGGGAGCCTGGAAAAATCCCTGAAATCATACCTCAAAAATGCACGGCTTGCGGTAAGTGCATAGAAGCGTGTCCTGTTAATGTAATAAAACTTATTCCTGAAAAAGCGGAGGTATACGTAAAATGCGGTTCGCATGACAAGGGGCCTTCCGTCAAGAAGATATGCAAGGCCGGATGTTTCGCCTGTCGCATATGTGTCAAGTTCTGTCCCGAAAAGGCAATAACCATAGAAGAAAATCTTGCGGTAATTGATTACAGTAGGTGTAATGGCTGTGGTATCTGTGTGAAAAAGTGCCCTTCAAAAACAATAATTTATACCGAGAAACACTCCTCCAAAGAGCCTGAAGAAAGAAGTAAAAAAAAGAAAAACGCAGAATCGCAGGCCACGAATCACTCGTAGTACCCCTGAGTCGAAGGATATAAAGTGAAGCAAGCCCTATACTATTCACCGCTTAATGAAGGAAACAAGGTCCGCTGTTCACTCTGCCCCCATAAATGTGTTATTGAAGAAGGCAAGACGGGCGCATGCGGAACAAGGAAGAATGACGGGGGCAAGCTGTACGCCCTGACCTACGGCAGGTACACTTCCGTTAACATCGACCCCATAGAAAAAAAACCCCTGTATCATTTTTACCCGGGAAGCCAGGTGCTGTCACTCGGGACAGCCGGCTGTAACCTGAGTTGCCGGTTCTGCCAGAACCATGAAATCTCCCAGCGCGCTCCGGGTGACCTTCCTGCGAGGGAACTGGGTTCCGATGATATAGCCGAACTTGCAGGCGCGCGCGGTTCAATAGGCGTTGCCTATACTTACAACGAACCTTTAATCAACTACGAACACCTGAACGAAACGGCAATAAAAATAAAGGATAAAGGCCTGGTGAACATTCTGGTTACCAACGGGTTCCTGAACGAGGAACCGCTGGTGAACCTTTTGCCCTTCATTGATGCCGCCAATGTTGACGTGAAATCATTCAAGGATGAATTCTACAGGAAGTACTGCGGCGGAAGGCTGGGGGATGTATTAAGGACCGTTGAGATTATGTTCAAGAAGAAGGTGCATGTTGAAGTGACGAATTTGATTATTCCGGGGCTGAACGACACGAAGGAAGACATATCGGAACTTATAAACTGGGTGTCTTCCCTGTCGGAACTCATACCCGTTCATTTTTCCCGGTATTACCCCTGTTACAAAATGACCGTGAAAGCCACTCCTTTTTCAACTCTTGAAATGGCAAGGGATATTGCTGTCAAGAAACTGAGGCACGTTTACCTGGGCAATGTTATGGAGGAACCCGAGAGCAACACCTACTGCCCGAACTGCAGGGAAATTCTTATACGCAGAAGGGGTTATATTACGGAAGTGATAAAGGTTAAGGAAGGCAGGTGCGCCGGGTGCGGTGAGGACGTGAATATTGCAGGAATGGGTGGGTGTTCTTAGAAACCCAATTTTTCTATTCTCTGGAGGTTGTTTGTTATCTTTGCATCCTTATAGATGTTGTTGAACCAACGGTTTCTTAGAAGCATCATCTTTGACTGCATAACTGTCCCGGGGAGGGTGTCTTCTTCCCCTTCTTCCGGTTTTTCTGTGTTTCTCCTGAACCGCTCATGTTCTATTTCCCGGCTCGTTATTTTTATACCTGAGAATACCAATCTTTTCATTTTTTCTGTAATAAGGATTTTTCTTATCCGCTTTTCGTACTTGTCCGGGGTGGTGCGGAAGGCATACTTCAGAGTCTGCATGTAAATTTCATTATAGAACTGGCCTTCCTTCTGGAACTGGGGGAAAGAGCGTATGGTGGCGGCAAGTTCCTTGTCGCTTATTTTCAAGTTGTATTTACCGGCTTCCTGCCACAGGAGTTCTTCAAGTATAAGGTAGCTAATGACGTCCTGCTTGATTCTTTTTACATCTTCGTCCTTGAGTTCCTCCTCCGGGTTTTCGCTCCTACTGCTTTGCAGTCTTTGCTGTAACTGCTGCTTGTAAGTTTCATACGGTATTTTTACACCGTTGACCTCGGCAGCCTCGTTGCTGAACCTTCTTGCGGTGTACTGCATAAGAAATATCCCACCGACGAAGGTAATGACTATTATCCACAAAAATACTTTCATTCTTTTTCTTAAATAATTCATCATTGGACTTGTCTCCTGTGTTTATGGTATAATACATTAAAATAAGGTTTGTATTATATTATATTTGTTTTTTGATTATACCAATATTATCAATAAAGTCAATAGAATACTACACATAGAATACCACACCAGCAGTTTATTTAAAGGAAGATATTTATGGATGTTATTTATATGCTTTTTTCAAAGGTATTCGTTTTCATGCTGGCAGGGTGCCTGCTGGGCAGGATAAGGGTAAGAAACGTAAAGAGGGCAATAGATGTTGCCGTGGATATTATTCTGTATTTTCTCATGCCTTGTTTTGTCCTGGTTGTTTTATGGGAGAGCAATATTAGTATCGGTTCGATTGGAAACGTTGGATTTGCCGCGATGATTGTTGTTGGAACAGGCTTGATTTTTGCGCTTGTTTTCTCGCGATTGTCCGGGCTTGAGCTGAGAGAAGTCTGCCTGCCGATAATGTTCATGAACTCGGCGTTTATAGGCATACCTTTAAACATGGTTCTCTTTGGCGCTGAAGGGGCTGCATATGCCGTAATTTACAGTACGACAACAACTTTGTGTCATTTCACCCTGGGGGTGTCCCTGGTTAGTAGGAAAAGCGGTTTTAAGGAAATTTTCAGATTGCCCATAGTCTATGCTGCAATTCTGGGTGTTGTATTGAATGTTTGCAGGGTAAGTATCCCGGGACTGGTTGTCGGGGTGAATTATACGCTCAAAGCTGTAACTATCCCGGCAATGCTTATTTTCGTGGGTTACAATATTAACTTCAGGAATACGGGATTGTTAAAGCTGGCATTCGCAGGTTCCGTGTTTCGTTTCAGCGCGGGACTGGCGGCATCGCTGGCGGTGGTCAGGATTCTCTCTATGGGAGAATTGAGCAGTAAAGTGGTAATAGTGAGTTCAGTCATGCCGACTGCCGTAATAGCGTATATATTGTCTAAGAAATACGATGCCAATCCTGAATTTGCATCAGCGATGATTCTGGTGAGCACCCTCTCCGGTGTATTGGTTGTCCTTGGAGTGAATGCGGTTTTCCTCTAAGTCTTCAATTCCCGCGCCGGAGTTTTCATCGCGGGGTTGGGTGGATGTTGATTTGGTCATTATGCAGTTTCCTTCGAAGATGGCTCCTTCCGCGATTGAAAGCGTTGAAGAATTCATGTCGCCGTAAACCTGCGCCGTTTCAAGTATTTCAATGGTTTCTGCCGCCGTGATATTTCCTGTTATTTTACCGCCTATGACGATGTTCTGGGCATTGATGTCGCCTTTTATTATTCCCGTTTCCCCCAGGATGATGCCGTCGGCGTGTTCAATGATACCTTCAAAAATACCGTCAATACGCAGGCTTCCCTTTGAACTCATATTACCCTTGATTTCAGTATGGTGACTGACAATGGTTTCTATTTTATTGAACTTTTCTATGTTTTTGTCGTTGGGTTTACCGAACATGTTGTTCTCCGGAATAGATTTGAGAGGATCTTTGAATTTTCAGAACTATTTCTTCACCAGGTATTTTATCGGGTTAACCGGTTTGCCCCGGTACCAGACTTCATAGTGCAGGTGAGAACCTGTACTGCGTCCTGTTGAGCCTATCAGGGCGATAGTCTGCCCTCTCTTTATTCGTTCCCCGGCTTTAACGAGAAGAGTCTGGATATGGCAGTACCTGGTAGAAAAACCCTGCCCGTGATCAATCATTATAGCCCTGCCGTAACTTCCCTGCCAGCCGGAGAATAGGACTTTGCCGTCAGCCGTGGCTCGTATAGGAATCCCTTTCTTGTTTGCGATATCAATTGCCTTGTGGAATTCCTTCCTTCTTGTAAGAGGATGAATTCTCCAGCCGAACCTTGACGTGATGGTGCCCGGAGCGGGCCAAATACAGGGGGTTGCCAGTAACTTGCTTTTTTCTCCTTCTATGTAACCTTCAATTTCACGGAAGCCCTGTGTTGTGAGCCAGGAATCTCTTTTCATTTCCCTGAGGTTCATTGAGGTTTCCTCAGAATTGAAATTTTCCCCTGATTCAAACAGGTGGGCAATAATATTTTCGTCATGCATGCTGGGGCCGCCGATTCCTGCGGGTTCAATAATATTCTTCCTTGATTTCAAGTTTAACAGTCCCCGGAGCTTGGTTTCCATTTCACTGACTTTTTCAATGTAATCCCTGCTTTCCGCCATGGATTTGGCAAGGAATTCGGATTTTTTCCGCAGGACCGTATTGGTTTTAATAGTTTCCTCATAATTTATTTTCTTGCTTATAATCCATATAGCCCATCCGAATGAGCCTGCCCATATGAAAAACATGAAAAATATGAGTAGTGAAGATATACTGCTCCTTATGGGATGACGGGTGGAGTGTGGTACGATGATGACAGTCATTTTCTTTTTTAGAAATCTAATAATGGCTCTTAACATTTTTTTCCTTTATTATGCACAACAATTTATTCTAGTGTATTATAACAATTAAGATATTTTTGTCAAGGTTTTTATGGTTTTTAATAGGTTTCTTGTAGAATATCGTTATATTTCAGTTACTTTTAATTGTAATATAAAGATAAATGTGATACTATTTGTGTATGGCAAAACCCATGAAATCCGGTGTATTTTTATGTATATTATCGATTTTTTCGGTTGTTCTACTCAGTACTGCCGGAACGGCTGTGGAGAAGTCAGGCAAGCGGGAAGAAGTGGTCGTTGCGGCGATAGGGGATATTGTGCTGGGCTGGCATCTTGATAATATCTACTTGAAACTTGCCGGAGCCGGCAAAGACCCTTTTGATTTTCCTTTTTCAGGTGTCAGCGATGTACTTGAAAAGGCGGATATAGCAGTTGGAAACCTGGAAGCCCCGTTTACGAAGAGGGGTGAAAAAATGGAAAAAAAATTTAATTTCCGGGTTGACCCAGAATATGTTAAGTGCCTGAAAAGAGGGGGAGTAGACGTAGTAAACCTTGCCAACAACCACATCATGGACTACGGCGGCATCGGTCTCATGGATACGATGGAAACCCTGGGGAATGCGGGGATAAGGTATTTTGGCGCTGGGGAAAATCTATACGAGGCAAGGGAGCCCGTGATTATTGAGGCTAATGGACTGAAGGTGGCCTTCATTGGTTTCTCAAACACCTTTCCAATGGAAATGAATGCAACGAAGCGAAAACCCGGAGTTGTTTTTGGCTACCCGGGGTATATAAAATATGACGTTAAAAAGGCAAAGGAAAATGCAGACTTCGTTGTGGTGTCATTTCATTGGGGTTCCGAAAAGTCCCATAGAATCAAGAGTTACCAGAAGGAATACGCGCGCCTGGCTGTGGATTCAGGGGCAGACGTGGTTTTAGGGCATCATCCACATGTCCTTCAGGGAGTTGAAACCTACAGGGGAAAGGTGATTGCCTACTCGCTGGGTAACTTTGTCTTTGGGGCAAACTGGACGGGAGATATCAAGGAAACCATGATTTTATTTATCCGTCTGGGCAGGGAAGGGATAACCCACAGGATAGTGCCGGTTGACATAGCAAGCGTTTTGTTCCAGCCGCGGATTATGGAAGGCGAAGAGGGAAAAAATTTAGTAGAAAAAATCAAGGGCTATTCCGTTACGCCGATAGAAGAATAAAAACGGGCTTGCGGAAAAAAACAGTCAGCGGGGAACCGATAAAAATAAATGCATCGGAGGTTCTGTTGAATCCAATGATTAATATAAATCATGATGACAATTACAATCAAATGCGCAGGATAAAATGGTTCCATATACTGACAATAATATTAATTACTTTTGTTGTTTACTCCAATTCTCTTAATAATACATTTGTTTATGATGATAAAGCGACAATTGAAGAAAACAGCCTGATAAGGAACGTCCGGAATATTCCATTATTTTTCAATAAAAACTTTTTTAATTCAGGGGAATCAGGTGTACTGAAAAAAGTTTATAGGCCTCTTGCAATGATTTCATTCGCTTTAAATTATAGGATTGGAAAGTTTAATGTTGTAGGGTATCATGTGGTGAGCGTTTTGTTTCATACAGCCAATGCTGTATTGATTTATTTGTTAATGCGCATGTTCTTTGGCATGGAAACCCCTTCCACAGAAATACCCGGGAGAAGAAACGATGCGCATAAAGCAGCCTTTTTTAGCTCATTGTTATTTGCGGTGCATCCGGTGAATACTGAGGCGGTTAACTACATATGGCAAAGATCAGAACTTATGGCATCATTTTTCTACCTTTTGGCTCTTGTATTATTCATTAAACACCTTAACGGAAGAAGAGCATATTTGTGTTATCTGTTCTCTGTAATATCTTTCATGATGGCGCTTTTAAGCAAAGAGATGGCTGTTACATTGCCGGCAATACTCATGCTTGTGGACTGGTATTTCATTTCCGGTTATAATAAAAAGAAATTCATTAACAACATCAAGCAATACCATTTATTGTTTCTCTTGATTGCATTACTGTATTCATTTTTCAGGTTATTTAGTTACGATGAATTGAAAACCCTTGGTTCTCAGGGTGATACCGGCGCGTTTTGGTACTTCATAACACAGCCAAGGGCGATTATGGATTATTTCAGGCTAATGATATTGCCTGTAGGTCTTTCAATAGACCATTTCTTTCCATTTTCGGAAAGTATTATTGACATCAGATCGCTTTTATCATTAATTGTAATAGGGATAATCGTTATGGCTGGAATACGGCTGTCAAAGACTTCAAAAACAATATCACTGTTTATCCTGTGGTTTTTCATCATACTGATTCCCACTTCAAGTATAATATCTCTTTATCCTGTTATTATGAATGAACACAGGATATATCTTCCATGCGCAGGTATGATATCAGCGTTAATCATTCTATTGTATAAGCGCCTGCAGGGCATACACAGGGATAAATTACTGCCGGCTGCGATTTGCATAGTGCTCATATTGTTTTCATTGTTGACCATGAGGAGGAATAGTGATTGGAGTGATGGGGTAATCCTATGGTCTAAAGTACTGCAAAATAATAAGAATTCAGTAATTGCTCTTAATAGCAGGGGGATGTTATACAAGGAAAGAGGGTTACATGACAAGGCCCTGTCTGATTTTAGCGCTGCAATAGTATTGTTCCCGGAAGATGCAAAGGCCCATTATAACCGCGGAGCAACATACAAGAAGAAAGGGATTTACGATAAGGCAATAACGGATTATAACAAGGCGTTAAAGATAAATCCCGGCAATGCAAGGGTTTATAACAGCAGGGGTGTTGTTTACGGGATAATGGAGGCCCATGACAAAGCTGTAAATGATTTTTCTAAAGCTATTGAATTATGGCCTTATTATGTAATGGCGTATAATAACCGTAGTATCACTCATAGAAAAATGGGCAGATATGACCTTGCGGAAAACGATAAAAAAGAAGCTGAAAAGATATTAATGAAATTGTATTAAGTTCTGTCAGCCGTTTCACCATTTTAGATGAGAATAAAACAAGATAAATATTGAATATTAAGAGTGTAATGTTTAGTTTGCATTGGTATTATAAATTTGCTATGCTGATTTAACGTCGAAAATATTGGAGTTAAAGTTGAATATTAAAACAAAATATGATCCCGCGGATACAGAAAATAAGTGGTATAAGTTCTGGCTGGAACATAACTACTTCCACGCAGTTCCCGGTAAGAGCGCCAAACCTTATACCATCGCAATACCTCCCCCGAATGTTACGGGCTTGCTTCACATGGGGCATGCGTTAAACAACGTGCTTCAGGACGTTCTTATAAGGATAAAAAGGATGCAGGGATATGAAACCCTGTGGCTGCCCGGCACCGATCACGGCGGCATTGCAACGCAGAACATCGTTGAAAAGAAACTTGCTAAAGAAGGGCTGGACAGGCAGAAACTGGGCAGGGAGGAATTTCTCAGGCGCATGTGGGAATGGAGGGGAAAGACCGGGGATAACATACTTGAACAGTTAAAGAAGCTGGGTTGCTCCTGTGACTGGGAGAGGACCAGGTTTACGATGGACGGCATATGTGAAAAAGCGGTCATGAAGGCATTTGTTGACCTCTACAAAAAAGGCCTTATTTACCGCGGCGAGTATATTGTAAACTGGTGCCCCAGGTGCCTGACAGCGCTGTCGGATATAGAAGTAGAACATGAGGAAGTAAACGGGAAACTCTGGTATATAAAATACGGGGATATAAACGTGGCGACAACACGCCCTGAAACAATGCTCGGCGATACTGCCGTTGCCGTAAACCCGAAGGATAAAAGGTACAAGGGCCTTATAGGTTCAACGGTAACATTACCCGTAATGAACAGGGAAATTCCCGTTATTGCCGATGATTTTGTTGATCCTTCTTTCGGTACGGGCGCGGTAAAAGTGACACCGCTTCATGACCCGAATGATTTTGAAATGGGGCTCCGGCATAAACTTCCCGGGGTAAAGGTTATTGATGAAAAAGGCATGATGACCGATGCGGCGGGAAAGTATAAAGGCATGGACAGGTATGAATGCAGGAAGAAACTTGTCAGGGACCTTGAAGAATCCGGTTACCTTGAAAAGACAGAGGATTATACCACCTCCATAGGCCAGTGCTACCGCTGTGAAACGGTGATAGAACCCCTGGTTTCGGAACAGTGGTTCCTTAAGATGAGCGGGATGGCAAAGATGGGAATGGACGTTGTAAATAAAAACAAGGTAAAATTCGTTCCCGAAAGATGGACCAAGCCGTACATGAACTGGCTTGAGAACCTTCATGACTGGTGCATAAGCCGCCAGATATGGTGGGGGCACCGGATACCCGTGTGGTACTGCCCGAACTCAAAAAGGATTTCGCAAAAGAAGCTGTCAAAACCGTGCGAGCCAATTGTTTCTGAATCAAAGCCCGGCAGGTGCCCGCAATGCGGCAGTGAAGAACTCATCCGGGACCCTGACGTGCTGGACACATGGTTCTCTTCGGCGCTGTGGCCTTTTTCAACGCTTGGCTGGCCGGAAAAAACAAAGGAACTGGAATTTTTCTATCCCACTTCAGTGCTTGTTACCGGTCATGAAATACTCTACCTCTGGGTTGCAAGAATGATTATGATGGGGATGGAACTGATGAAGGATATTCCCTATCATACGGTCTACATTCACGGCATAGTGAGAGATTCAAAGGGCAAGAAGATGAGCAAATCATACGGTAACGTAATAGACCCGCTTGAGGTCACGTCAAAGTATGGCACTGACGCGCTGCGTTTCTGCCTGTGCCTTACAGGGGTAATGGGAAGAGACCTTCAGGTATCCGATGAAAACTTTGAATCGGCAAGGAATTTTGCCAACAAGATGTGGAATGCATCCCGTTTTGTTATGATGAACATGGAGGGTTATGAATGGACGTCCCTTGAGGATGAAGAAAGACTGGAGTTGAGCGACAGATGGATTCTTTCTGAATTCAACAGTACGGTAAAGGAGGTCACCGGGGCGTTTGACGAATACGATATGAGCAGGGCGGCGAGGCTTCTGTACGAGTTCCTG
Source organism: Clostridia bacterium (assembly GCA_030618495.1). Classification (GTDB taxonomy): domain Bacteria; phylum UBA6262; class WVXT01; order WVXT01; family JAUXBS01; genus JAUXBS01. The sequence goes on along the minus strand of JAUXDE010000012.1, from coordinate 10,515 downwards.
TGGAACAAGTACTGTGATTGGTATCTTGAACTTGCAAAACCCAGGCTTACGGGAAAAGGGTCAAAAGAACAAAGAATTATAGTTCAGAACGTGCTTGTGGAAGTGCTTGAAGGTGTATTGAAACTGCTTCATCCCATAATGCCGTTTATTACGGAAGAGATCTGGCAGAGCCTCAGGGAACTTGCGCGCGGCAGGCCCCATGGGAATCATGAATCAATCATGATATCAAACTGGCCTTCGGGCGGCGAGATTGACAGTGATGTGATGAGTAATATGGGGCTGATAATAGAAATGATAACAGCGGTGCGTAATATCAGGAGCGAAATGAATGTGCCTGTCGCAAAGATGGTTGAACCTGAAATTTTAGCAAGGGAAACGGAAGTAGCAGAGTTCATTCAAAAGCATGAAACGTATATAAATGCTCTTGCCAGGTCAAAAATAAGCGTTGGAACGAATGTGAAGAAACCTGACAAAGCGGCAACGGCTGTTGTAAGAAACATGGAAGTATACGTTCCTCTTGAAGGGATAATTGACATAGAAAAAGAGGAGGCGAGATTAAGCAATGGAATCCGGAAGACGGAGGAAGTGCTTGAAAAACTAACTCAAAAACTACGCAATAAATCCTTTGTGAATAATGCCCCTGAAGATATCGTGAAAAAAGCCAGAAGCCAGGAAAAGGAACTTCAGGATAAGAAGCAGAAACTTATAAATAATTTAAACTTATTAAAATAAAACATTTGCCCCGTACAGCGGGTAATTAAAGGAGTCCAATTATGGGATTGCATACGAAAAGAGGGGATAGAATAAGGGAAGTGAAGATAGTCCGGAATTACATAAAGAACGCAGATGGTTCGGTGCTCATTTCTTTTGGCAACACCAGGGTGGTGTGTACTGCGTCCATTCAGGAAAAGGTCCCTCCGCACCTGAAAGGCGCGGGCACCGGTTGGGTTACCGCTGAGTATTCAATGCTTCCGCGTTCAACCGGCACCAGGATGGCAAGGGAAAGGTACAAGGTTGGAGGCAGAACGCAGGAAATACAGAGGCTGATAGGAAGGTCGCTCAGGGCGGTAACAGACCTGAAAACGCTCGGGGAACGATCTATCATCGTGGACTGTGATGTGATACAGGCGGACGGCGGTACGCGCACGGCATCCGTAAACGGCGGTTTTATTGCCCTTGTTGAAGCCCTGCGCAAATTAAACAGGGAAAAAAAATTAACCGGTTGGCCCATTAAGGACTATCTTGGAGCCATAAGCGTAGGTATAGTGGACGGTAAGCCCATGGTGGACCTGACATACGTTGATGATTCCAATGCTTCGGTGGATATGAACGTGGTGATGACCGGCAATGGCAGGTTCGTGGAAATACAGGCAACCGGAGAGGAATATTCATTTTCGGGGAATGAACTGGAGAAACTGCTTGAGCTGGCAAAGAGCGGCATTCTTGAGGTTATTGAAATACATAAGAAAAAGATCGGGGAACTTAAATAAAAACCATGATAAGAGAAATAGTTCTTGCGACAAGAAACCCGGGCAAGGTAAACGAAATCAGGAATATATTGAAAAGTCCTGACATAAGAATCTTAACGCTTGAAGATTTTCCGGGATGTCCTGAGGTGGTTGAGGATGGAGCAACGCTTGAAGACAATGCCGTGAAAAAGGCAAGGGTTGTAAGTGAGTTCACAGGCAAGACTGCATTATCCGATGATTCGGGGCTGGAAGTAGAGGCATTAAACGGCGCTCCGGGGGTAATATCGGCGCGGTTTGCGGGTGAGAACTGCAGTTATGATGATAACAACAACAAACTGTTGAAACTGATGAAGGATATTTCTGAACAAAACTCACGGGCAAGGTTTAAGTGTGTTGCAGCCCTTTACAGTCCGGGTGGCCAAATGAGGACGGTTCAGGGTGTATGTGAAGGGATAATTGGCAGGGAAAAGCGCGGGGACGGCGGTTTTGGTTATGATCCGCTGTTTATAGTTCCTGAATACGGGAAGACCTTTGCTGAACTGGAACAGGAAACAAAAAATAAGATAAGCCATAGGGCAAAGGCATTCATTAAGGTAAAAGATATAATATTACTTAATATATTATAAGTTTATAGTTATTAAACGCAAAAATGAACGGATTTACAGGAGCAGCAGTAGTGCCGGTACGGGGTGTGGCGCAGTTGGTCTAGCGCGCCTGCTTTGGGAGCAGGAGGTCGCCGGTTCAAATCCGGCCACCCCGATGTTGTAATTAAAGTCACAAAATAAACACTTGACAAAATGGTTATTTCATGTTATAATAGTATTGAAACTTTGAAAGTGCAGGTTTACCAATGCAGTGTATCGGGAATTGTGGTTAAGAAAAAAATTGTAAAAAGTGCTTGACAAATGTTGGTTCGTGTTATATACTTGTAGTAAGGAAATTTAGTTGGACATTTCAGAGGGAGGGTAAGAAGATGAAAAGAACACTTATTTTGATTGGAGTTGTGTTAGTTTTTGCAGTGTTTGCCACTAGCGCTTTTGCGGATGGTAAATATGCCGGAGAGTTCCTTAATATAGGAGTAGGAGCGAGAGCTCTGGGAATGGGAGGAACATTCATTGGCATAGCAAACGATGGAAGCGCGGCTTACTGGAACCCGGCAGGAATGGGCGGCATGCACAAGAAAGAAATAATAGCTATGTACTGTCCGGCAGCCCTGGAAAGTGTAGGTACTGATGATGCCGGTAATTTAGCCGGTATCAATGTGGCGCAGTTAGGCGCTAACTATAATTACTTCGGGTTAGTGTGGACGCTTGGCGCCATGAGAATCGGCGCAAGTCTGGTTCAGCTTGGAATAGATGGAATATATGACACCAGGGGGTTGGAATGGGATGATGATGGAGACGGGATATGGGAAACAGGCGAGAGGGTCTTCTATAATCCGGACAACATGAAAGAAGGCAGTGACATGGAGCAGGCTATCATAGTAAGTTTCTCACAGAACTTCGGTCCCGGTCTCTGTGTCGGCGCCAACGTAAAACTGCTCAGCCAGAGTGTATTTGAGTATGAAGCCAGTGGTTTCGGAGTAGATGTGGGATTGATGTACAGGATGAATCCCGGCAATCCCCTGATGGGCGAAGCGGCGAGTGGTTTGAGCGTAGGTATTGTTGCCAGGAATTTAATGGACATGTCACAAATGGCCTGGTCAGTGAATGAGGACAAATTGGATGCGAACGGTTTGCCATACTATAGGGATCCTGCCGTTTATGATGGGTCGGCGCAAAACCTGATGTATCCTTCGGTAGCAGCGCCTGCCCCTGCAACAATTCCCATGGGTGTCGGAGCCGGTGTATCGTATACTCTCTCAGGCATGCCGGGAATATCAGCCATAACGGTTGCGGCGGATGTAATGGTCGGTGGTATTTTACAGGATCAGCAATTAATGGATTTCTCGGCAGGTATGGAGTTGTGGATTGTCAATATGCTTGCAATTCGCGCCGGTGTCAAGCAGTTGGCGGGTCCAACTGCGGACTTGAATGTTTTTACCGGTTCGGCGGGTATAGGCCTGAAGTTTGCAGACATGGTTGAAGTGAACTATGCGTTCAGCGGGTTGTTTAATATAGGGGCTCAGGATGGCCTGGGCGCGGCGCACAGAATGTCTCTCTCGTTCAGGTTCTAATTAGTACTAATTAAAATAAGTGTATCATGTATAGCGGCTTGTCAATAAAGGCAAGCCGCTTTTTTTTGTCCCGTTTCCTTTATATATATATAATAGCTAAAAGGGGCAGTAAGTCAGTCCTGACCACGGTTTCCAATAGTATATGATTCACAAAAGGACTAAAAACATTGACAAAAGCGATCTAATGAGATATAATTCATAAGCACCACACTCAAGAGGAAAAATACCATTATGAGTTTTCTTGATGGATTGCGGGTAAAGGCAAAAGAAAAGCAAAAAACCATAGTTTTGCCTGAAAGTAATGATGAGCGGGTCTGCAGGGCTGCTGAAGAAATCGTAAAACAGAAGATTGCAAAGGTCATTTTGCTTGGAAACCCGTCAAAAATAAATATATCTGAGAGCAGTGTCCGTATTATTGATCCAAACGATTCCGAAAAAAAAGAAGATTTCATTGAAACTTATTATGAATTAAGGAAGGGCAAGGAAAACAGGAAGTATGCCGAGTCCATAATGGATAACTTCCTGTATTTTGGTTGTATGCTTGTCCATAAGGGTGAGGCTGACGGCTTGGTGGGTGGGGCGGTAAACAACACCGCTGATATCGTGCGCTCTGCAATCAAGGTTATAGGGCTCCGCAAGGGCTGTTCAATAATCTCAAGTTTCTTTATCATGAAGGTTCCGGATCACGGGTATGGAGAGAACGGTTGTTTGCTTTTTGCGGACTGCGGAGTTGTTCCCGAACCTAATGCGGAACAACTTGCTGATATTGCCGTTACGACGGCAGCCAGCGCAGGAAACCTTTTTGGATGGACACCGCGCGTCGCCATGCTTTCATATTCCACGAAAGGCAGCGCGCAAGGTGATTCCGTTGAGAAGGTCAGGAAGGCTGTGGAAATAGCCAGGGGAATTGATAGCGGGCTTATAATAGACGGGGAGTTGCAGCTTGATGCAGCCATCGTTAGTGATGTTGCGAAGAAGAAAAAAGCTGATTCTGTTCTTTCGGGAAATGCGAATATTCTTATATTCCCGGATTTAAACAGCGCCAATATTTCCTATAAAATAGTACAGCGGCTTGCCGGGGCGGAAGCAGTTGGCCCGGTACTCCAGGGGCTGGCAAAGCCGGTCAATGATTTGTCCAGGGGCTGTAACGTGGAGGATATCGTAAACTCTGTGGCGGTAACAGCCCTCCAGTAACTGCAATTTGATTAAAGAGAGATTCCAAATGGCAAAACAAAAGGATACGGCAACCAAAAAAAAGCTTGGCGACCTTCTCACAGAGGTTGGAATAATCAGCAAAGAGCAGCTTGGAAATGCCCTGCAGGACCAGAAAGCCAAGGGTATAAAATTAGGGGAGTCGCTGATAAGTCTTGGATATATTACTGAGGACGTTCTTCTTGCGTTCCTTGGCAAGCAGTGCGGGGTACCTTACATAAGCCTGTCGGAATACGGGGAGATTTCCCCTGATGTTATAAGAAGCGTTCCGGAAAACGTTGTAAGGCACCAGACTCTTATTCCCATAAGCAAGGAAGGGAAGATTCTCACTATTGCAATGAACGATCCCCTGAACGTTTTTGCGACGGATGACCTGCGCTTAATGACGGGTTGTGAAATCAACCCTGTCATTGCCTCTGAGGCGGAAATCAAGAATGCCATTGAGAAGTACTACAGCGTCAAGGGTTCCATGGACGATATCGTAAAGGAGATGAGTACTTCTGAAGAGGATGCAAATTTGGAAGTGGTGAAAGAGGACGAGGAATCGGATGACCTGAGCGCGCTTGCGGCGGCGGGAGAGGAAGCTCCGATTATAAGAATCTGCAACCTGCTCCTCTCGGGCGCGATAAGGGCAAAGGCAAGCGATATTCATGTAGAACCCTACGAGAAGAAACTGCGCGTGCGTTACCGTATAGACGGCGTGCTTCATGAGGTAAACGCTCCCCCCAAAAAACTTCAGAATGCCATAATTTCCCGGTTCAAGATTATGTCGAGCCTTAACATCGCCGAGAGGCGCGTACCGCAGGACGGCCGCATAAAAATAAAGATAATGGACAGGGAAATCGATCTCCGTGTGTCCATTTGCCCGACAGCTTTCGGTGAAAAGATAGTCATGCGCATACTTGACTCATCCAACCTGTGCCTGGACCTGAACAAACTTGGATTTGAGCCCGAAACGCTTGCCATATTCAACAAGTGCATTGAAGCGCCCTATGGAATTATACTCGTTACGGGCCCCACCGGCTCCGGGAAGTCAACCACTCTCTATTCGGCTCTTTCAACGCTGAACTTTCCCGACAAGAACATCAACACCATTGAAGACCCTGTTGAGTACGTGCTCGCGGGTATCAACCAGGTGCAGGTAAAGCCTGACATCGGTTTTACGTTTTCAGCCGGACTGCGCTCATTCCTCAGGCAGGACCCGGATATCATAATGGTCGGTGAGATAAGGGACACGGAGACAGCTGAGATAGCCGTGAATGCGGCGCTTACGGGACACCTCGTTCTGTCAACGCTTCACACAAATGACGCCCCGGGTTCGGTGACGCGCATGCTGAATATGGGCGTTGAACCGTTCCTGATAACTTCAACGGTTATCATGGTCGTGGCGCAGCGTCTTGCAAGGGTTATATGCAAGGATTGCAAGGAACCCTATGAAATTTCATCGGAGTACCTTGAGAGCATCGGTGTCGGTAAGGAAATGTTTGATGGGAAGAAAAAGGTTAACCTTTACAGGGGAAAGGGTTGTGATAAATGCAGTAATACGGGTTACAAGGGAAGGCTTGCCTGCTATGAAGTGATGGAGATGAACGATACCATAAGGAAACTCATCCTGCAGAGTAAACCAACTCTTGAGATAAGAAAAGCCGCGAAGAAAACAGGAATGATAACTCTGCGTGACGCCGCGGTAAAGAAAATGCTTGTCGGGGCGACCACTGTTGAGGAAGTCCTGCGATTGACGGTCGAAGATGAGGAATAATTATGGGGAATTTGGGGACACGTACCTAATTATTTAATAATTGTGTCCCAATAATTAGGTACGTGTCCCCAAATTCTAATTAGGTACGTGTCCCCATAATTTAGAACCGATAATGTATGAGAGGAGAATAACATGGTAACGATCAGCGAATTGCTGGAAATTATGATGAAAAAAAACGCTTCGGACTTGCACCTGACGGTAAACAGTTCGCCGGTATTAAGGATAGACGGGGAACTCATTCCAACGGAATACGAGAAACTTACAAGGGAACAATGCCAGAACCTGATTTACAGCCTGCTTTCGGACAAGCATAAAAGCCATTTTGAAGCCCATAATGAACTTGACCTTTCCTTCGGGCTAAAGGGTATAGGCAGGGTGAGAATGAATGTTTTCAGGCAGAGGGGCGTGGTCGGCGCTGCCCTGAGAGCCGTGCCCAATTATTTTATGACTTTTGAACAGCTCGGCTTGCCCGGGGTTGTTTACGATTTTATGAAACTGCATTCCGGGCTTGTCCTTGTTACGGGCCCGACAGGTTCCGGTAAGTCCACGACACTTGCCTCGATGATTAACTATCTTAATGAACAAAGGACAAGTCATATTATGACAATTGAGGACCCGATCGAATACGTGCATCATCATAAGAAGTGCGTGGTCAACCAGAGGGAGATAGGCAGTGACAGCGAAAGTTTTACCATTGCCCTGAAGCATGTGCTTCGCCAGGACCCCGATATAATACTGATCGGAGAAATGCGTGACCTGGAAACGATAGAAGCCACCTTAACGATAGCCGAGACAGGACATCTGGTTTTTGCCACACTGCATACTATTGACGCTATTCAATCGATAAACAGGATAATAGACGTATTCCCGCCCCACCAGCAGACTCAGATTCGTTCGCAGTTGTCTTTTGTCCTTGAGGGTGTTTTGTCCCAGCGCCTTCTTGCCAAAGCCAGCGGGCAGGGCAGGTGCATGGCTATAGAAGTACTCAAACTGACTCCCGGTATAAGAAACATGATTCGTGATAACAAAACAGAACAGATTCCAACGGCAATGCAGTCAGGTGGGAGATTTGGAATGCAGACGATGAATGCCAGTCTTTACGAATTGACCTCCAAGAACTTCATTACTTACGCGCAGGCAATAGCGCAGAGTACTGACCCTGAGGAACTGGACAGGCTTTTCAAGGGTGGGGGAGGCAAGTCAGGCGCAGGTCCCGGAACGTCAAAACCGGGTAATTATGGCGGGTATGGAAAGTAGGAATAGAATCCTGTTTTTTAAGAGATTTTGTTATTTGACGGAGGACTTGAATGAAATTCAGTTATAAAGTAAGGAGCATACAGGGGAACGTCCTTGAAGGGGTTATGGAAGCGAATGACCAGCAGTCGGTCGTAGGCAAGTTGAGGGAACAAAAATTTATTATACTTGATATATCCGAACAAAAGGGCGCTGGCGGAAAAATGAAGTTATTGAAGCCAAAGGTTAAGAGGAAGGATTTGGTGATATTCAGCAGGCAGCTTTCAACCCTGGTCAATTCGGGTGTCCCCATCGTCCAGTCCCTGTCAATCCTGCATGAGCAGATTGAGAGCCCCCCGTTCAAGCAGGTAGTCGGCAAGATAAGGGAGGACATTGAATCGGGGATAACCATTGCCGATGCAATGGATCGCCACCCCAAGGTGTTCACGACCCTTTACGTCAGCATGGTAAGGGCAGGCGAGGTCGGCGGTATACTTGACGTTATTCTTGAAAGGCTCTCAGACTACATGGAGGCGGCGGCAAAACTGCAGGGACAGATAAAATCAGCCATGTCATATCCTGTTGTTATTTTCTTCGCTATGTTCGGTATCGTGGGGTTCGTTCTTACGGCTGTGGTTCCGAAGTTCTCCATAATGTTCTCTGGTTTCGGGAAGGAACTGCCTATGCCCACCAGGATACTGGTGGCTGCGAGTGAGAATGCCATAAAGGCGATACCGTTTATGATAGTTGGAGGTATCGGCGGGATGTTTGCGTTCAAGGCATACAAAAAGACGGAACGCGGAGGGCTTCAGATAGATGCTATTATGCTGAAGTTGCCCATATTAGGGATGATACTTAAGAAAGTTTCTATCGCAAAGTTCACCAGGACTTTCGGCACGCTGATAAAAAGTGGCGTGCCCATACTGCAGGCCCTTGAAACCGTTGCGAAAACCGCGGGGAACAAGGTGGTTGAAAAAGCTATCAATGAAGCCAAGGAGAGTATCAGGGAAGGGGAAAGGATTGCGGAACCCCTGAAAAAAAGCGGCGTTTTCCCGCCAATGGTCGTCCAGATGATATCCGTGGGAGAGGAAACAGGCAACCTTGACACGATGCTCTCAAAGATAGCGGATTTCTATGATACCGAAGTTGACCAGGCAGTGGAAGGGCTGACGGCAATGATTGAACCGTTAATCATAGTAGTGCTCGGTGTTGTCGTCGGGGGAATGGTCGTGGCGTTGTTCCTGCCGATGTTTGAGATGGGATCGATGGCCGGGGATGTGTAGGTAATAAATTGAAATCATCGATGTTACAAAAGTATTACTTGACATAGAAGACGGTTCATGGTAGTATTTGTATTGAAAGCAGGCAGGAGCCTGCTAATAATAAAAAAGGGAGGTGAATTAAAATGAAGAGAACAAGTAAAGGTTTTACATTGATCGAGTTGATGATCGTGGTTGCCATCATCGGTATTCTTGCCGCAGTAGCAATGCCGCGTTTCGCGGATTTGGTAAGAAAATCCAATGAAGGCGCAACGAAGGGTAAACTGGGTTCAATCCGCAGCGCGCTAAGTATTTACTACGCTGACAACGAAGGAATGTGGCCGGCGTCGCTTGCTGGGATGATAAGTATCCAGAACGATGCAGGTACAGCAGCCAAGTACATGGCATCATTACCTGAGCGTAAGGTTGGAGGCGGGGCTTCGGGCGAAAACAACACCGAAGAGATTGGCACCATCGGAGATGTAGGCGGTACCAACGGTTGGCTTTACAACCTCACCACCGGAGATGCGTGGGTGAATGTATCCGGTACGGATACCAAGGGCAACTATTACACAGCCTGGTAATCCGCGTAAATCAGCAAAATAGGTTGATGTGTTTTAATCAAGCGAAAAGTCTTTGTGTCATCATTATTGATTCTATTCGATTGATTGCCATCAACCTATTTTTTTTACCTTCCTTTCGGTCTCATCGAATATCCTGTTTTAATTACTGTTTTATTTACTGTTGACAATTCCCCTGCTTGAATATATAATCTTCAATAGCCATGAAAAAAATAAAACGTTATCATATTATTCTGATAGTGATTACCGCCTTCATCGTTTACGCAAACACCCTCAACAATGACTTTGCCTATGATGATGACAGTACAATAGTAAAAAATGACATGATAAGAAATGTTGCCAATATTCCCATGTTCTTCAGCAGGCCCGTTTATTCCGCCGGGAATTCGGATGTATTAAAAAACGTTTACAGACCGCTTTTAATGACGACGTTTGCCGTGAACTACAAACTCGGAGGGCTTAATGTCATCAATTACCATGTGGTGAGTATTTTACTGCATGCCGCCAATGCAGTACTGGTGTACGTTTTATTCGTTATTCTCTCAGGCATGGAGCCGTCCGGCATGAACCTACCCACTGAAAAGAAAAACATTCATATTGCCGCATTGTTTACGTCGCTGATATTCGTGATTCACCCGGTGAATACTGAGGCGGTTAACTATGTCTGGCAGAGGTCGGAGTTGATGGCTGCGTTCTTTTATATCCTGGCGGCTGTGCTTTTTATCAGGCATTTAACGGAAAAAAGGACCTTTGGATACCTGATTTCGGTGATTTGTTTCGTTTTAGCGCTTGCGAGCAAGGAAATGGCAATAACGTTACCCCTGGT
>JAUXDE010000152.1 GCA_030618495.1 Clostridia bacterium | reverse complement strand
ATGCCAGATACCCAATTGCCCTGGCTCCGGGAATGGGGCAAAACTTCTTTTTTGCCTATACTATTAAACCTATTATTATGTGATTCCTCTTCACTTAGTTCCCCTTATCTTGTTAATCTCTTTTGTTATCACCGCCGCATCGGGAGCGTCGGGGTATACCTGCAGGTACTTCTTCCAGCATATCAGCGCCTGCATGTCGTCCTTCATCATCTGATAAACCAGCCCGAGGTTCTTGTGCACGCTCTGATGTTCCGGGCTGATTTCAATTACCTTATTGAACTTCTCTACGGCTTCGGCCAGTTTGCCCTGCTTCGCATAGACAATGCCGAGGTTGTTAAGCGCATCCGTATATTCGGAGTTGAGCGCCAGGGCGTTTTGATAACAGATTACCGCTTTATCATTAAATCCCTTCTTATAGTAAATAATACCGAGGTTGTCCTGGGTACTCTCCGCCATGGGGTTAAGCTTAACGCTTTGCTCGTAATGTTTCATGGCGTTATCGTAATCCCCCTGCCTGTCGTAGTAGGCGCCGAGGTTGTTATGCGCCCTGAAACTTTTAGGGGATACTTTCACGTTTTTTAACCAGAGCGAATACTCGCTCCTCCATTCGGTGTTTCTTTTAAAGACACTCACGGAAAAGAACACGAGGATCAACAACAGTAATACAGTCAGCGATTTCCTGAAGCGTTCGGCAGCAGGCAAATTCCATAAATTGTAAACTACCGTTCCAGCCAATAAAGAAAAACCGACTCCCGGCAGGTAAAGGCGGTGCTCGTTCATTATTATTATAAGGGGCACCACGCTTGACGTGGGAGCCAGGGTAATGAAGAACCAGAAAATACCGAAAGACACGGGCTTTGACTTATTGTAAAGCTTGACCGCGGCAAACAGGAGCAGGGCTATCACCGCAGATGAGAACATGACACGCGCTTCAAAGAGCGAACGCGACAAGGGAATCCACCTTTCCACGGCAAGGTTAACGGGGTAGAAAAGAAGTTTTATGTAACGCATTATTACCCCGGACTGTGTAAACAGGTAAGTGAACGGGGTTTTCGTATCGTCGGACGCACCGAGGTTCTCCACTATGAAAACCCTGAATACAAGGTAGACGCAAAGCAGAATGAAAAAAGGCAGGTGCTGTTTCAACGCCTTCTTTGCGAAATCTTCCTTCCTGCCGCCTGAAATAAAATAGAAATCATAAAGTAACAGGAGGAGGGGCAGGGTAAACGCGAGTTCCTTCGTAAGGACTCCCGCCACGAACGCTCCCAGCGCCCCGGCGTAGTAACCCGGGCGTTTGCCTGAGGAAGCGTTGTACTTCACAAACAGGTACAGGGAAAGAAGCATGAAGAACGTCACTAGAATCGATGAGCGCGCGTGAATATAATTAACCGCCTCCGTTTGAACGGGATGGACAACAAAAAGAAGGGCCGCAACCAGGGGAGCAAACCCTTTTCCTCCGCGGTTGGCGATCATACCCGCGATGACGTACACAAGCAGGCCGTTTAGTATGTGAAACAGCAGGTTGAATACGTGATAGCCTGCGGGGTTCAGACCCCCGAGATAGTAATTAAGGGTAAAGGATATGTCCAGGAGCGGCCTGTAACCGAAGTCACTGACCTCCCCGTCACCGGCAATCACCACCCTGAAGAACCCCGGGATATTCCTTATATCCTTAATTGCCTCGTTATTGACGAAGACGCTCATATCATCATAATGAAACGCATTGTTGAATGAATTGGAGTATATGATTAACGGCAGGACGACCAATACCGCGATGCCGAACCATTTGTTTTTCATTAATTTTCCAAAGTTTGTTTTCATTGTTTTATTCTTACCCTATTCTCTTTTCATTAACGACTTTGCTTTTTCTTCGTCCTGTTTTGCCAGTTCTTCTTTGCCTATTTTCCTATATGTAAGAGCACGATTTCTATATGTGCCTGCATTTTTGGGATTTAATTTTATTGCCTTGTCGAAATCGGCTATTGCTTTATAATGAAAGCTTTTCATGTCATAAATAATCCCGCGGTTATTGTATGCCTCTGAATTTTTGGAATTTATTTCTATTGCTTTATTATAATCTGATAATGCTTTGTCAAGAAAACCTTTTTTCCAATATGTAACTCCGCGGTCATTATATGCGTCTGAATCTTCCCTATTCAATTCTATTGCCTTATTATGCTCAGCTATTGCTTTTGAAAAACTCATCTCTTCACGAATAATTGACATGTTATTTTGCGCCATTGTATTTCCAGGGTCTAATCTTATAGCTATTCTGAAATCAGCTATTGCTTTATCAGAAAATCCTTTTTTCCAATAAACAGCTCCTCTGCTAATATAAGCATTTGAATACTTGGGCCATAATTCAATTGCCTTACTAAAATCAGCTATTGCCCTATCATGGAGCCCCTTTTCCCCATAAATATTTCCCCGTTCATAATATGCTTCTACATATTTATCATTCAATCCTATTGCTTTATTAAAATCCGATATTGCCTTATCATGAAGCCCCATTTTCTTGTAGGCTAAACCCCGGTTATGATATGTCATTGTATATTTTGAATTTAACACTACTGCTCTACTATACTCTGATATTGCTTTATCAAGAAGCCCCTTTTCCTTATAGGTATTTCCCCGGGCAATTAAAGCTTTCCACGAATTCGGATAATTCTGTAAAGTTTTAGACCATAAAGTAAATTCATTTCTCCAGTCTATATTCCTATTTATTGTAAGTCCGGAAAATATAATGATAATTATCGATAAAAGAACGGGTAATATTTTCTTGTGGAATTTATCAGGCGTAAATTTATATATTAGAATAATAAATGCCGCAAAAAAACCAATTCCCGGCAGATATGTTCTGTGTTCATTCATAATAATTTGTAATGGCAATATACTTGATGTTGGTATTAAAGCAATAAAGAACCAGAGCATGAACAAGGAAGCAATCTTTGAAACCTTTATTAATCGGATACTGATTAATATAACTACCATTATCACCACAAAAGCGCACAATACCCTGATGTCCATAATACTCCCTGATACAGGAAAAGGATGGTCAACCGAAAG
>JAUXDE010000015.1 GCA_030618495.1 Clostridia bacterium | reverse complement strand
GTTTCGTATCCGAAACCCGCCTTTTTTGATACGGCATCAAGTACTTTCATTCCCTCCCTGATGATTTCAGGGCCGATCCCGTCGCCGGGAAGAACTCCGATCTTGTAGGTCTTAGCCATTTGGTGTACTGCTCCTTTCTAAATTAAAATAATTCCAGCACGATAAAATAAAACATAAGATGAATTTTACCGATTGTTAAAATTAATTCTTTCATGGATTATTTCTTCAGGGTCCTCTTCACCTGTTTCATAAGGCCTCCGGCGGATATTATGTCCCGGATAAAAGGCGGGAATGGCTTTATGCTAAACTTCTTCCTGCTGGTCATGTCTTCAATAGTCCCCCTGTTAAGGTCTATATTCAACGTGTCGCCGTCCTTTATCTTTTTCGGGGCATCGCCGCTCTCAACGATTGACAACCCTATATTTATTGCATTGCGGTAGAATATCCTCGCAAAAGATTCCGCAATGACGCATTTAATTCCCGCCGCCTTGATGGATATCGGCGCGTGTTCCCTTGAAGAACCGCAACCGAAATTCTTGCCGGCAACGATGATATCGCCGGTTTTTACCTTCTTAATGAAACTACCGTCTATCCCCGTCATACAGTAAGACGCCAGTTCCTTCTCATCCGTAGTATCAAGATACTTGGCGGGAATGATTTCATCCGTGTTTACATCCCTGCCGTATTTATGGACTTTGCCTTTTATTTTCATTGCTTTTTTATTTTACCCTTGCCCGTTTTGCTGAAAGAACCATTTTAAGAGCATCTTTTAAATTCTCTTTTACCTCCCTCAATGTCCTTCCCTGCGTGTTAACACCGGAAATCTCTTCAACATAACCAATATACCATTCACCCTTCTTTTCATAGACTGCCGTTAATTGACTTCTCATGTTTTCCTATTTCCAGTATACGTTATAAGCTAACATCATTTTTCCATCGTTGTTCATGGTTAGTGTCCATCTATTCCTTTCAGCAATTTCTTTTAAGAGCCTTTTCTTTTTATATGTGGAAGGAAGAATAATGAGCCCACCTAATAATGAAATTCCTCCTAACGATATCACATAGGTGCTACCCGCAACATCATAGCCTGATATGCCTTTATAAATAATTGGAAAAACAAAAAAAAGACTCCCCAGTCCGACAAATATCCATGCCCCCAAAAAGGAACTGTTGTTAGACCTCGTTGCTTCCCGCCACTCATTATAATTTGTTCTTATAGGGCTATATAATTCTGTTCCAGGTGCTTTTTTTGGCACTTCTGATTTTACTTCTTTTGTTTTCTTACCAGATAATATTCCTGCAATTATTCTGCTCTTTTTTTCTAATCCTTCCTGCCCCTCACAACTCTTCCTTACTGAATTCTCAATCTCGCCAGTTTCAATATCAACAACCCGTATGTTTATATAATACTTGTCTAATTTTATTACGGAGCCAACAACCATTTTTCGCACATTTAATATTTTACCTACCCTTACCGCACATTCTTGTGAAGTACAACCTGATAATTGAAATTTCTGTTCTGCTAATATCTGTTCCATTCCGGCTCGTTCTATTACACTATATTTACCCATGTCCATGAAATCATTCCTTAAAAATTCTCCTACAGCATTAGCTACGACGGCTGAAACTCCCTCAGCATTTAAATTCATTACTGCTATCTTGGGCTTTTCTTCTCCCATGGCATAAGAGTAATTACCCAACACAAAAACGATTATAAAACAAAGCAAGATTAATTTACTGATTATCTTCATTATTTCCTTGGTTTAAATCAACAGGAAACTTTGTCATTTAATTTCTACTCCTGTTTCAGCAACAAAGGCTTCAATAATCCGCGGCTTTATCGTTAGTACTTCTTTTCCGAAAGTTTCAATATGAAAACGAATTGCTGACTTTACATCGGCAAGCGCCTCTTCATATGTATCTCCCTGTCCAACCACAATACCTTTTAGCCCCAGTGGATATGCTACATAACCATCCGGGTGCTTCTCCACGATGATTTTATACTGTCTCATAATAAATCCCTCCTAAATCTCTTCCGGACTTACTATTCTTCCTTTTATTGCCGATGCCGCCGCTATTGCAGGGCTGCACAGGTAAACCTTTGACTTCAGGCTTCCCATCCTACCGGTGAAGTTCCTGTTGGTGGTGGCAAGCGCCACTTCCCCGTCGCCGAGAACTCCCATGTGGCCGCCAAGGCACGGCCCGCAGGTGGGCGGGCACAGGGCAGCCCCCGATTTCAGGAATATCTCCAGGAGCCCGTTCTTCACTGCCTTCATGTACACTTCCTGCGTCGCAGGTATTACGATTAACCTTAAGCTGCTGTTTGCTTTTTTGTTCTTAAGTATCTTAGCGGCTATTGCCAGGTCCTCGTACCTGCCGTTGGTGCAGGAACCAATCACAACCTGGTCAATGGTTATCTTACCGACCTTGCTGATGGGCCTTGAGTTTTCCGGAAGGTGCGGGAATGCCACCTGCGGTTCTATTTTACTGCAATCCAATTCTATGACTTTGCTGTACTTTGCCTTTTTGTCTCCGTAAACCGGCTGGAAACTGCGTTCCGCGCGGTTCTTTACGTAATCAAGGGTTATTTTATCTGTTTCAATAATACCGTTCTTTGCCCCTGCTTCTATCGCCATGTTGCACATGGTCATGCGCTCGGACATGCCAAGTTTTCTTATCACGGGCCCCGTGAACTCCATTGAGTTGTACAGGGCTCCGTCAACGCCTATAACGCCAATGGTGTAAAGTATCAGGTCCTTGCCCGACACCCATTTATTGAGTTTGCCTTTGTAAACGAATTTTATGGTTTCCGGCACCTTAAACCAGCACTTTCCCGTAACCATTGCCGCCGCAAGGTCGGTTGAACCCACTCCCGTGGAGAAAGCCCCCAGCGCGCCGTAGGTGCAGGTATGCGAGTCAGCGCCTATTATCAGGTTGCCCGGCAGTACAACGCCCTTTTCAGGGAGCAGGACATGTTCAACGCCAACCTCACCCACCTCGTAGTAATGGGTTATCTTATGTTTTTTGGCAAAATCCCTCAGTATTTTACACTGGTTCGCCGCCCTTGCGTCCCTGTTAGGCGTGAAGTGATCCGGAACCAGCGCTATTTTATTCCTGTCAAAGACCTTTTTTGCGCCGACTTTCTCAAACT
Organism: Clostridia bacterium; assembly: GCA_030618495.1. Classification (GTDB taxonomy): domain Bacteria; phylum UBA6262; class WVXT01; order WVXT01; family JAUXBS01; genus JAUXBS01. The sequence goes on along the minus strand of JAUXDE010000015.1, from coordinate 18,857 downwards.
CCTTTATGGCGAGCGGCGCCGTTATGTCATTTGCAAGAGCTATATCCACCCTGCACTGAATTAATTCTCCCGGCTCAACACTCTTTCTGCCGCAATGCTTTGCCAGTATTTTCTCTGTTATTGTCATGTTTTCCTATTTTGTTCTCGCCAGAAGCCTGTTTATTGCATTAACGTATGCCTTCGCGCTGGCCTCAATGATATCGGTTGACGCGCCGCGTCCGTTGACAACAAATGATTCCTTCCCGGAAACAGGGACTATCCTGACGGTAACCTCACCGATGGCGTCCTTGCCCCGGGAAACCGAACGCAGTTTATAATCATCCAGCTTGCACTTTATCCCGGTTATCCTGTCAATTGCTTTCAGCGCGGCATCCACGGGACCGTCTCCGCAGGCTGCCTCCTGGACAGTCCTTTCCTTCCTGCCTTTATCGTGAACGCTCAGGCTTATCGTAGCCGTCGGTACCGTCTTGTTGCCGCTGGTAACATTAATGTATTGCAGTTTATACTTCTCCTGCACGTGGACTACCTCGTTTTCAACAATGGCTTCAATATCCTCGTCAAAAACCTCCTTCTTCTTATCAGCCAGTCCCTTTAACTGCATGAAAGCTTTTTCTATTTCCTTTTCGTTAAGTTTATAGCCCATTGATGCCAGTTTCCTGCGGAAGGCATGCCGTCCTGAATGCTTCCCCAGGACCAGCCTGCTCTCAACCACACCCACGGATTCCGGCGTCATGATTTCATAAGTCAGGGCATGTTTTATCATCCCGTCCTGGTGTATGCCCGCTTCATGGGCAAAGGCGTTCTTCCCTACGATTGCCTTGTTTGCCTGAACGTTTAATCCCGTTAACTTACTTACCATCCTGCTTGTCTTGTATATTTCCTCCGTTTTTATGGAAGTATGCACTTTAAGCAGTTTTTTTCTCGTATTTATACTCATTACCACTTCTTCCAGCGAGGCATTCCCCGCCCTTTCCCCCAGTCCGTTAATAGTACACTCAACCTGGCGGGCCCCGCCGACAATTGCAGAGATAGAGCTTGCGGCTGCCATTCCCAGGTCATTGTGGCAGTGTACGCTGAAAACCGCCTTGCAGGAATTCGGCACCGTTTCTATCAGCGATTTTACCAGTCCGCCGAATTCATGCGGCATCGCATACCCCACGGTGTCTGGTACATTAATGGTTGTTGCTCCCGCCTTTATTGCGGTTTCAATGACTTTACACAGGTAATTAAAATCGCTTCTTGATGCATCCTCCGCGGAGAATTCCACATCATCGGTATATTTCTTCGCATGCCTGACGGCACTGGCAGTATCCTTCAGTACCTGCTGGCGTGTTCTTTTCAATTTGTGTTTCAGGTGGATGTCGCTTGTTGCAATAAATGTATGTACGCGGGGTTTTGCGGCATACTTGACCGCATTCCAGCACACGTCAATGTCTTTTTTTGTGGCCCTTGCAAGTCCCGCAATTGAAGCCCCCCTGACCTGCTTTGCAATTGTTCTCACGGATTCAAAATCACCCTGAGAGGCTACCGGGAAACCGGCTTCAATCACGTCAACACCCAGTTTTACCAGCTGTTTTGCTATTTTTAACTTATCGGCAATGTTTAAACTTGCCCCCGGGGATTGCTCCCCGTCCCTTAACGTCGTATCAAATATGATTATTCTGTTTCTTTTATCCATTGCGTATCTCCCTGACCTACCGCAGTATCCCCCCTACTTCAACCACGGCATCATTGACCTTAGCTTTTTGCCTACCTTCTCTATCTGAAGTTTTTCAATTTCTTTCCTTTTCTTTATCAGGTTCGGCCTTCCTTTGGCGCTCTCCGCAAGCCACTTTTTGGCAAACTTGCCGTTTTGGATTTCGGCAAGGATTTTTTTCATTTCCTTTTTTGTTTGCCCGGTGATTATCCGGCCGCCGCTTACGTATTCGCCGTATTCCGCGGTATCGGAAATCGAGTAATTCATGTTGGCTATACCGCCTTCCTGAATAAGGTCGGTGATGAGTTTTACCTCATGCAGGCATTCAAAGTATGCGATTTCCGGCTTATAACCTGCTTTTACAAGGGTCTCGAATCCTGCCTTGATGAGTTCAATCAGTCCGCCGCAGAGTACAACCTGCTCGCCGAAAAGGTCGGTTTCCGTCTCCTCGGCAAACGTGGTTTCAAGCACTCCCGCCCTCGTTGCGCCTATGCCCTTTGCATAGGCAAGCCCGAGCGCCTTTGCCTTCTTTGAGGCATTCTGTCCTATCCCTATAAGCGCGGGTGTCCCCTTGCCTTCAAGGTAAGTTCTGCGCACGAGGTGCCCCGGCCCCTTGGGGGCAATCAAGATAACGTCAACATCCTTAGGCGGAACAATCCTTTTAAAACGGATATTAAACCCGTGTGAAAAGCCAAGCACCGCGCCTTTTTTCAGGTTCTTTTTTATTTCCTTCTTGTAAACGATTTCCTGAACCTGGTCAGGGACCAGCATCTGTATCCAGTCGGCATTCTTTGCGGCGTCACCGGCAGAGACTGGTTTCCACTTATCCTTAACCGCCTGTTTGTAATTAGCTGTTCCCTTTAACTCACCGACTATAACTTTTAAACCGCTGTCTCTCAGGTTCTGCGCCTGGGCATGCCCCTGGCTGCCGTAACCTATTATTGCTATCTTTTTTCCTTTCAGCGCTTTTAAATCCGCGTCCTTGTTGTAGTACATTTTTACCATTTGGTTCCCCTTCCTTAATTAAACATAATTTGAAAACTTAAGGTGTGACACTTTTTCCTTAAATTTAAGGTCTGACCCCTTTTTTACTTTTTGCCTCTTGATATTGCAATGGTTCCGGTCCTTGACATTTCCGCAATACCGAACGGTCTAAGATTTTCAATAATCGCCTTCAACTTATCCTCGGTCTCCACCACTTCAATAATTACCGCCTTCGGACTAAGGTCTATCACCTTACCCCGGAAGACCTTGACCATTTCAAGCAATTCGGGACGTCTCTTAGTTTCGCAGTTTATCTTGATCAACGCAAGGTCTCTTGCAATGTATTTCTCCCTGGTAAAATCATTGACCTTGAGCGTATCAACGAGTTTATTCAACTGTTTCGTTACCTGTTCAAGTATGCGGTTGTCGCCGTCAACTACTATTGTCATTCTTGATATGTCCGCAATCTCCGTTTCCCCGACCGCAAGACTCGTAATGTTATAGCCCCGCGCGCTGAAAAGCCCCGCGATACGCGCCAGGACTCCCGGCTGGTTTTCAACGAGCACCGATATTGTATGTTTCATTTTACCTGTTCCTCTCTGTTAAGCGAGGCCTCTCATGATTTCATGTATTGGTTTTCCGCTGGGGACCATCGGCCATACATTCTCTTCTTCCTCAATCCGGAAATCAAGAACGACTACGTTATTTATTTTCAAAGCCTTCTTTAATGCGGGAACAACTTCTTTTTTTGTATTTACCCTTATCCCCACTGCTCCGTAGGCTTCGGCAAGTTTTACAAAATCAGGATTGCCTTCTTTGAGGCAAGTGCCTGAATACCTCTTCTTAAAGAACATCTGCTGCCACTGCCTGACCATGCCGAGACAGCCGTTATTCATTATTGCTATCTTCACGGGAATCTTGTTCTGAACGGCAGTTGATAGTTCCTGGATATTCATCTGTATGCTTCCGTCACCGGCTATATCAAAAACAACCTTGTCCGGCATGGCGAACTGAGCGCCTATTGCCGCAGGGAACCCGTACCCCATTGTTCCCAACCCACCGCTGGTCAGCAGCTGCCTGGGGTAATTGTACCTGTAGAACTGCGCCGCCCACATCTGGTTCTGGCCGACCTCGGTTGAGATAATCGCTTTGCCGCCGGTTACTTCATGTATTTTTTCAATTACGTATTGAGGCCGCAGTTTATTGTCATTCTTATAGGTTAAAGGCCCTTCTTCCTTCCATTTCCTGATTTTCTCATGCCATTTCTTGAAATTCAGTTTAATTTTTTCCTTTGCTATCAGTTTATTCAGTTCCTTCAATACTTCACCCGCATCCCCCACCACGGGAAGGTCTGCGATAACATTCTTACCGATGGAAGTCGGGTCAATATCTATGTGTACTATCTTTGCCTTCGGGGCAAACTCATCAATCTTTCCCGTAATCCTGTCATCGAACCTGGCGCCTATCGCAATAATCAAATCCGAGTTCTGTATGGCATGGTTGGCGTAATACGTGCCGTGCATGCCGAGCATACCCAGGAATAAATCCGAATCCGCCGGGTAAGCGCCCATTCCCATCAACGTCAACGTTACGGGTATCCCAAGTTTATCGGCAAATGCCCTCAACTCTTTCGAAGAATTTGAACTTATCACTCCGCCGCCGGCGTAAATAACCGGCTTCTTTGATTTAGTTATGTAATCCAGCGCCTTCTTCATCTGCTGCTGATATCCCTTGTATACGGGATTATAACTTCTCATCTTAATGTTTTCAGGATACCTGAACTCGCAGGTTTGTCTTGTGATGTCCATGGGAATATCCACCAGCACAGGCCCCTTCCTGCCCGTACGCGCCAGGTAAAAGGCCTTGGCAATGGTGGTGGCCAGGTCCTTGACATCCCTCACCATGAAGTTATGCTTAGTTATTGACCTGGTGACACCGGTTGTATCAGCTTCCTGGAACGCATCGTTTCCCACGAGGTGCGTCGCGACCTGTCCGGTAAAAGCCACCATCGGGATTGAATCCATGTGAGCCGTTGCCAGCCCTGTTGCCAGGTTCGTCGCGCCGGGACCGGACGTTGCAATACATACCCCCACCTTACCTGTTGCGCGGGCATAACCGTCAGCCATGTGAGCAGCTCCCTGCTCGTGCCTGCATAAAACAAACTTAACCGGGGAATCGTATATGACATCAAACGTGGGCAGTAAAACCCCTCCCGGTATGCCAAAGAATATTTCCACTTTTTCCTTTTTCAAGCATTCAACTATAATTTGCGCGCCGGTTTTTTTCATAATACTCATTTCTCCTTAGGTAACTTTAGAATCGCTCCGGTATTGGCCGATTGCACCACCTGTGAATACCTTGCAAGCCAGCCCTTCTTTATCTTTAAAACCGGTTCTTTCCATTTAGCTTTTCTCACATCTATGTCCGTGCTCGTCAGGCGTATATTAATGGTTCTATTGGGGATATCAATATTAATAACATCTCCATCCTTGACTATCGCAATGGTTCCTCCAAGCGCGGCTTCGGGAGAAACATGGCCTATACATGGCCCCCTGGTTCCGCCGGAAAAACGTCCATCGGTAATAAGGGCTACAGAGTTCCCCATTCCCATGCCCATCAGGGCGGATGTGGGTGAAAGCATTTCCCTCATGCCGGGACCGCCTCTCGGCCCCTCATAACGTATAATAATTATTTCACCTTTCTTTATTTTCTTTTCCATGATGGCTTGCATTGCCTTTTCCTCGCTGTCAAATACCCGCGCGTTTCCTGTAAACTTCATCATCTTTTCACCTACCGCAGCCTGCTTGACAACGCATCCGTCAGGAGCAAGGTTGCCGTAAAGAACGGCAATACCGCCTTCCTTCCGGTATGCTTTCCTGGTGCTCCTTATAACATCGTTATCGTAGACAATCCCTTCCCTGGCAATAACTTTAATACTCCTGCCGGAAACAGTGGGATTATCTTTCATTTTATCCTTTAGCGCGAAAAGAACCCCGGGAATTCCTCCGGCATATTCCAGGTCTTCCATGAAGTATTCTCCGCCCGGGCGGATACTTACAATCTGCGGCGTTCTTTTGCTTATTTCATCGAACTTCTTCAATGAAATCTCTATTCCGATTTCATTGGCTATCGCCGGAAGATGCAGTATTGTATTCGTTGAACCGCTCAGCGCCATGTCCACGGTTATTGCATTATTGAATGCCTCTTTCGTGAGAATCCTTTTCGGAGTCAAATGCTGTTTCACAAGACTTACAACACGTTCTCCCGACAAATAAGCGATTCTCTTCTTCTTGGCGGAACCTGCCAGGGCCGTGGCGCAGCCTACATATGACATGCCGAGAACCTCAATAAGACAGGCAGTAGTATTTGCCGTGTACATACCCGAACATGACCCCTCGCCGGGACAGGCGGTCAACTCCAGGTCTTTAAGTTTTTTTACATTAATTTTCTTCTGCTGCAAATTACCCACGGCCTCAAAAGTATCCCTTACAAGAGACCTTCTCTTTGTCTCATAATTTCCCGCCATCATGGGTCCCGCGGTAACGACAATCGAGGGAATATCAAGCCTTGCCGCCGCCATCAACATCCCCGGATTAATCTTGTCGCAGTTAGTAAGGAGAACCAGCCCGTCGAGTTGATGAGCCTGGGCAACGCTCTCTATGATATCGGCAATAAGTTCCCTTGAAGGCAGTGAATAATGCATACCCACATGCCCCATTGCAATACCATCGCATATACCCGGCACTCCAAAAAGAAAAGATACCCCCCCTGCTGAATGGACACCCTTCTCAATGGCTCTTTCAAGTTCCCTCATCCCGACATGACCGGGAATAAGGTCTGTAAAACTGGTGGCCACTCCTATGAATGGTTTCTCCATGTCATGAGGACTTTTTCCGGTTGCGTAAAGCAAACACCTGTTAGGCGCTCTCTCAATTCCTTTTTTCATTTTGTCGCTTCTCATTATTTCCCCTCCTGTAAATCTTTGTCTTTTATTTTTTCTTTCAATTAATAGACTTTTAATGAGGAGGCTTAATCTCGAAAGGTTATACCCCAGCTTATTTGAAATGTGGAGTTCTACGAACTCCATACTTCGTAATCAGAGCGAGCCTCTCACGTGAGCGACCTCCGAATTAAAATGTCTATCAATTACCTTATTATTCTTCTTTTAGCAACTTGTATTCTATGCTGTCAACGAGCGCCTGCCAGCTTGCTTCAATGATATTTTCGGACACGCCAACAGTTCCCCAGGTATCCTTCTTGTCCCTGGATTCAATAATGACCCTCACTTTTGCCTTCGTCCCTTTTGCCGCATTTACGACCCTCACCTTGAAGTCATACAGGTTAACTTCCTTCACTTCAGGATAGAACCTTTCAAGAGCGCTTCTTAACGCAGTATCAAGCGCATTCACGGGACCGTCGCCTTCCGCAACCATTGTCTCCTCTTTTCCCCTGACAGAAAGCTTGACTCTTGCCTCTGATTTCAGAACCCCCTTCTGGTCCTTACTGATAATGGTTCTAAAACCCTTTAACTTGAAGAAAGTCCTGTGTTTTCCGACAGCTTTCTTCATCAGCAGTTCAAGAGAACCGTCAGCTTCCTCGTATTGGTATCCGGAATGTTCCAGTTCCTTCACTTTTTTCAGCAGTTTTTTTGACTCCAATTCATTCCTGAAAGAAATATTGAATTCCTTTGCCTTTGATAGAATAGCGCTTCTCCCTGAAAGTTCCGATATCAGGAATCTGCGCTCGTTTCCAACCAATCCGGGCTCTATGTGTTCATAGGTTCTGGTGTTTTTTCCTACTGCGCTTACATGCACGCCCCCTTTGTGGGCAAAAGCGGAATGCCCCACAAAAGGCTGTTTGTTATTTGGAATAAGGTTCGCAATGTCGTCAACATACCTGCAAACTCCTGTCAGTTTCTTAAGATTCTTATCCGAGATGCAATTATAACCCAGTTTCAACTTTAAATTTGGAATTACCGAGCATAGGCTTGCATTACCGCATCTCTCGCCGTAACCGTTAATCGTTCCCTGGACGAGAATGCACCCCATCTGAACCGCAGCGATGGAATTCGCAACAGCAGTATCCGAATCATTGTGCGCGTGTATACCAAGAGGAACGGTTATTAATTTCTTAACCTCCTTCACTATATCACCGACCTGATCCGGCAGCATCGCCCCGTTGGTATCACACAGGGTTATGTTCACAACCCCGGCTTCAACAGCTTTCTTCAGTGTCTTGAGAGCGTATCCCTTGTTGGCAATAAACCCCTCAAAGAAGTGTTCGGCGTCAAATATTACCTCCATGCCCTTTGACTTCAGCCACTTCAATGTTTCGGATATCATTGCCAGGTTTTCATCAAGCGTTGCTCCCAGCGCGTTCTTCACGTGAAAATCCCAGCTTTTGCCGAAAATGGCTGCAACTTTTGCTTTCGAGTTTATTATGGCTTTAAGATTGGGATCATTATTACAGTTCTTATTCTTATGCCTCGTACTGCCGAATGCTGTAATTTCAGTATTTCTTAAAGACAGTTTCCTGACTTCCCTGAAGAAAAGTATATCCTTGGGGTTTGACCCCGGCCAGCCGTCTTCAATGTAATTCACCCCGAGATTATCAAGTTTCCTGACAATTTTCAGTTTATCTTCCAGGGAAAAAGATATTTCCTCTCCCTGCACACCGTCACGCAGCGTAGTATCATATAACAATATTTTTTTTGGAACCATTATTATTCTTCCCTTCTTGCGCTCCGCCTCATATTACTTTTTACTTAATCCAAACCCCTTGTGTACTGCCCTGACCGCCCTTTCCATGTCTTTAACATCTATCACGCAGGAAACGCGGATTTCCGAAGTTGCTATCATCTGAATATTTATATTCTTATCCGCAAGAATTGAGAACAACTTCGCGGCAACACCGGAATGACTCTTCATTCCTACACCAATGATGGAAATCTTTGCCACTTTATCACTGTAAATGACCTGTTTTGCCTTAAGAGCTTTTTTGACTTTATCCATTATTTTTATGCTCTTTTTCAGGTCCTTGTGTTTTATGGTAAAGGAAACATCATTCACTCCGGATATTGCCGAACTCTGGACAATCATGTCCACGTTGACGCCGTTATCTGACAGCGCGCCGAATATTTTGGCAACGATTCCCGGCCTGTCCTTTACCCCTATTATTGCCATCTTCACATTATCTTTTTCATGGGATACGCCGGCAACAACAACTTCTTCCATCATGGGAGCCTCCTTACAAATAATTGTACCTTCCTTTTTTGAAAATGTTGACCTCACGTGTATATTTATATTGTACTTCTTTGCCACTTCAATGGAACGCGACTGCATCACCTGTGAACCGGAACCCGCCATTTCAAGGATTTCATCATATGAAATCCTTTCTATTTTCCTCGCATCTGGGACCACCCTCGGATCAGCGTTAAAAATACCTTCAACGTCGGTATATATCTCGCATACATCAGCCCTCAAAACCGAAGCAAGCGCAACGGCAGTCAGGTCCGAACCTCCTCTTCCCAAGGTCGTAATATTGTCCTCATGGCTGATACCCTGGAACCCCGCAACAATTATAATCTTCCTTTTCTTCAGTTCGTTTTCAATCCTGGCTGTGTTAATATTGCTTATCTTCGCCTTGCCGTGCGAAACGTCTGTAATGATTCCGCACTGCGGGCCCGTGAAGGAAATGGCATCCTCCCCGAGGGCATGGATGGTCATTGCAAGAAGCGCTATAGACTTCTGCTCGCCGGTGGCAAGAAGCATGTCCATTTCTCTATCCTCGGGACTGGCGGTAATTTCCGACGCAAGTTCTATCAGTTCATCGGTGGTATCACCCGGCGCGGATACGACAACAACCACCCTGTTGCCTCTTTTTTTCGTGCCGATTATCCTCTTTGCCACCGTATTTAATTTAGAGATATTCGCAACCGAAGAACCACCGTACTTCTGTACTATCAATACCATAATTTATCTCCTGGGTTTTACAATCTCTGCGCCTTTTCCATCAACTCCAACTATTTTATACATAGTTTTTTTTGAATATTTTCCTGATGCTCTTACCATTGCCCTGCCCACCCTATCACAAACAACTTTATTATCGGGGCAAAGGGCAGCAATGGTGGGGCCCGAACCGCTCAGTACCGCCCCGTACGCTCCTGCCGTTACTGCGGATTTAAAAACCCTTTCCATGCCCGGAACCAACTTCTTCCTGTACGGCTGGTGCAGGTAATCCTTCACGCTCTCTCCCAACAATTTGTAATCACCCTGTCTATAGGCAATACAGGAAAGCGAAAAATTCCTTAAACTCATGCATGCGTCCCTGCGCGCAATCCTGGCAGGGAAAACCCTCCTTGCCTTTTCAGTGGAGACTTCAAAATCAGGCACACACAGCGCCACCTTCAAATCCAACAGGCGCCTCGATAACTGTACTGCTCTTGCTTCATCGCCGTATACCGACGAAATACACACCCCGCCAAGTATTGCCGGAGCCGCGTTATCGGGATGCCCTTCAAGTTTTGAAGCAATATTCAGAATCTGTTGTTTACTCAGTTTACCGCCGCACAACTCATTTGCTGCCATTATTCCGCCCACACGCGCAGCCGCGCTGCTGCCAAGCCCTCTTGCAATGGGAATCTTATTGCTGGATTTAATAATGCACTTTCCGGGATACTTCCCATGGTTTTCAAAAACCTCTTTTGCGGCAAGCCAGATAATATTTTTCTTGTCTTTTGGTACACTACCGTCCTTATCCTCAATTGCAAGTTGAGTATTATTCTTCTTTGTCAATTTATCAATAGATATTTCCACCACGGTATATAATTTCAATGCCATGCCAAGCACATCAAAGCCCGGCCCGAGGTTCCCTATGGTGGCAGGCACTTTCACTCTTACCGTCTTCATTTTAAAGCCCTATCTCCTTTATAACAGCATTCAGGTCCGCATCCACAACCTTTGGCCGGTCTACAATTTTTATTGCCCTGTCAGGGTCCTTCAGTCCGTGCCCGGTTAGGATACAAACGATACGGGCAGGTTCCTTGAAGTGATGCTTCTCAATGTATTTCTTCAATCCCGCAACCGAAGCCGCGGAAGCCGGTTCAACGAAAATCCCTTCAAGCTCCGCGAGCATCCTGTATGCTTCAAGTATTTCATCATCCGTAACCATATCTATCACACCGCCGGATTCATCCCTTGCCAGTTCCGCCTTTTCCCAACTGGCGGGATTGCCTATCCTTATGGCGGTGGCAATCGTTTCAGGGTTCTTAATGGGATGCCCCATTACAATCGGCGCCGATTTTGCCGCCTGGAATCCCATCATAACAGGCAATTTCTTTGATTTCCCCGCATTCTTATACTCCCTGTAACCTTTCCAGTAAGCCGTGATATTGCCCGCATTCCCCACCGGCATGAACTGGTAATCAGGGGCGTCTCCCAGGGAATCAACTATTTCAAACGATGCGGTCTTCTGTCCCTCTATACGGTAGGGATTAAGCGAATTTACAAGCGTAATGGCATGATTGTCCGCAATCTCCCTTACAAGCTTCAACGCATCATCGAAGTTGCCCCTGACGGCTATTACATGCGCCCCGTGTATCATTGCCTGCGACAATTTTCCAAGCGCAATCGCTCCCTCCGGTATGAGAACTATGCATTTCAACCCGCATCTCGCGGAATAAGCCGCTGCAGACGCGGAAGTATTTCCCGTGGAAGCGCATATAACCGCCCTCGAGTCCTTCTCCATGGCTTTTGATATAGCCATGGTCATCCCCCTGTCCTTGAAAGATCCCGTAGGGTTAAGCCCCTCATATTTCAGGTATATTTCATGCTTACCGCCAAGTTTCCTTGACAGGTTATTTGCATGGATAAGAGGCGTATCACCCTCAGGGATTGTAACTACCGGTGTTTCCTTACTCACCGGCAGGTATTCCCAGTACCTGTTTATTACTCCTTCATTATTCATTAGGCTCCTCGATCCTTATCAGAATGCTCTTCTTTCCGACCATTGAAAGCCTGTCAATTTTTGACAGCGCTTTCTTTATATCCCCTTCCCTGGCAATATGCGTCACCATAATAATGGGAACATCCCCCCTTGGCTTCCCCTGCGCCACCTGGTAAACAGAGGCTATTGACACATTATGCTCTCCCAGCACTCCGGAAACCCTTGAAAGCACCCCGGGCCTGTCAACCGACGAGATTCTTATGTAGTACTTTGCCCGGATGTCTTTAATATTCATGACCTTCAGCTTCTTTTCGGAATTACAAATAATGTACGGCGCCCGTCCGGCAATATCATTATTTATATTCTTTGAAAGATAAATAATATCGCTTACAACAGCGGATGCCGCCGGCATTTCGCCTGCGCCCTTACCGAAAAACATCATTTCGCCAACAGCATCTCCCTCAATGTAAACGGCATTGTATTCATTGTCCACTGAACTTAAAAGATGTCCCCCCGGAACCAATGCGGGATGAACCCGCACATCAATGGCTTTACCGTTATTCTTCAATATTGCCAACAATTTCAGGACATATCCAAATTCGTTGTACGCATACTCTATATCCTCCTGCATAATATTCTCGATACCCTCGCAGTACACATCAGACAGCTTTATATGAGCGCCAAAAGTTACCGAGCCCAGGATTACAAGCTTGTTCACCGCATCCATACCGTTAACATCCAGGCTCGCATCGGTTTCGGCAAACCCGTATTTCTTCGCTTCCATAAGCGCGCTGGCAAAATCCATTCTTTCCTTTGACATCTTTGTAAGAATATAATTCGTCGTACCGTTAAGGATTCCCAGTATCGACTTAATCTTGTTCGCCGAAAGACCTTCGTTCAATGACTGTATGATAGGAATACCACTGCACACGCTTGCCTCAATGTAAACCAGCACCTTATGCTTATCCGCCTCGGAAAATATTTCCGACCAGTGCTCTGCAAGAAGCGCCTTGTTCGCAGTAACGATATGCCTGCCTTTTCTTATGGCCTCAAGCATATACTTTCTCGCCGGCTCGCAGCCGCCGATAAGTTCGATTACAATATCGATATTATCGTCATTTATAACCTCGTTTATTTTCGTGGTAAAAACATCACGGCTTAAGCCGTATTTGTTGAGCGCGCCTGCCCTGCGGGGGTTCTTGTCGCAGATCCTGGCTATCCTTACCCTGGTTCCGGATTTTCGTTCTATTACGGAAGCGTTCTTCTTCAGAAGTTTAACGACCCCCTCTCCCACTGTACCGAAACCGATTAAACCAAGATTTATTGTTCTCTTCATAAGCTTTACCCTATTTTCTCTCTTCTTTAAGGAATTTATTAAGCCTCAACACGGCATCATGAAACCGGTTATAATGCGTAACCAGCGCCATGCGCACGTACCCTTCGCCATTTGAGCCAAATGCAACTCCGGGAGCCATTGCAATACCCGTTTTAAGTATCAATAACTCGCAGAACTCAAGAGAACTCATGTGCCGGAACCCCTCGGGGAGTTTCGACCATAAGTACATGGTAGCTTCGGGTGAATCAACTTCCCATCCGATTTTATTCAGTTCCTTTACGAACTTATCTCTTCTTCGCATGTATTCGGCATTCATTGTCTCCACGCATTTCTGGGAACCATTAAGCGCCTTAACACCGGCAAGCTGTATCGCGGTGAACACACCGAAATCAAGATAACTCTTTAACTTCTCCAGAGGTTTCAATATTTCGGCATTGCCTACCACAAACCCAAGACGCCACCCTGCCATGCAGTATGTCTTTGAAAAAGAATGAAACTCCAGCCCCACTTCTCTTGCCCCGGGTGTTTCCATGAACGAAGGAGACTTATACCCGTCAAAAACCACTTCGGAATAAGCAAAATCATGACACACGATAATATCATACTTCTTCGCAAAAGCAACCACTTTCTTGAAGAACGACAGGCCTTTAACCACCGCCGTTGTCGGATTATTCGGATAACTTATAAACATCATTTTTGCCTTTTTCGCAATACTGCGCGGCACAGCATCCAGGTCAGGCAAATACCCGTTTTCCTCCAGTAAAGGCATGTCGTAAATTTCACCGCCAGCCAGTATTACCCCGTTCTTATGAACAAGATACGAAGGGTCCGGAACCAGCGCATAATCACCCGGATCAAGGTAAGCCATACTCATGTGGGCAATCCCTTCCTTTGAACCGACAAGCACAAGCACCTCATTTTCCGGATTCAGGTCCACCTTGTACGTCCTGGTATACCAGTCGGCAATTGCCTTTCTGAGCTTAAGCATCCCCTTTGCCTGGGGATACCGGTGTGTCTTCGGATGATTCGTCACCGTATCGGTTAATGCTTCCACTATATGCTCCGAAGCCGGCATATCGGGATTACCCATCCCCAAATCAATAACGTCCTGCTTCCTTGCGTAGGCATCACATTTGAGTATGTTAATCGCCTCAAAAAGATAAGGCGGAAGCTTTATTAATTTTTTAGTGGGTTTTTTCATTTGTATTTATCACGTTTTTAATGTACTCGAAACACAAAATTCCGGCAAATATACACGAAACACCATAAATTATTTCAAAAGGCGCCCATTTTCCGACCCATTCAGCCAGAGGCACGAACCTTGATTCCGGGGAAAGGATAAAAGCATCCATTATCCCCTTAAATACCACAACAACACCCCAGAATATAAAAATGCATCCCGCTGCCCTAACAAGGCCTCTTGTTTCATTCTTCATTTCCACAGCCACAATATTTTTTAAACCTCTCTAGTGTGGTGTCTCTAACATATCTTGACATTTGCTGGAAACATTTTGTTTCAGCGTCAAGGAACGAAGAGTGAGAATACTGTACGTATGTGAACGATGAGTGACGCCGATGATGGACAAAAGACGACAGCCCTTCGGGAAGGGCTCTCTTTGAGCAGCTTCTTCGTCTTTCCTCCTAACCATATTCTCGATATGCCTTCGTCGTCTTTCCTTGAACCCATCTCAAAACCTGCCCTTCAAATGTAAAGCTATGTTAGAGACCCCACACTTAGTACACGCTACAAATTTCAGACCCCGAAAAGGTTATTCGGGGTTTTAAGAGCTTAACAATACCTGCGTAGCGCTCTAATCTTTAATATAATTCTTAAGTTTTCTTCCTGCCCTGAAACCAACCCTCTTGCCCGCCGGAACCTGAACGCTTTCACCTGTTTTGGGATTCCTTCCCATTCTTGGCCTGGTATCCTTAACCCTGAAAACCCCCAGCCCCGAAACCGAAACCTTTCCGTCTTCCTTCAGGTGTTTCACAATGTTCCTGATAACGGATTTCACGGCTCTTTTAGCCATTGATTTATTCACCTTGATGTTGCTTGATACCGCTTCTACCAGTTTCAATTGGTCCATTACCCCCTCCTCTTTTGCTTTTTAATATATTATACTAATACATATTATTAGAAGTACGTATTATTAAAAAAGCTACTATTTATAGCATATTCATAAAATTATGTCAAATAATAATGATTATATGGTAATTTTTAGGAAAAAGAAGGTGATGTTTCTTTTTTTCCTTTTCTCAACAAAAACAAAAAAGGAAACGGTTCATTTTTCCTACATTTCTTCAGGAGTGGATATTCCAAGCATTTTAAGAGAGTTTCTTACTACTGTTTGCAGGGCGCTGGCGAGCATCAATCGGCTTTCAGTCAGCTCCCTGTCGTCTCCAAGCACCCTGTGCTTCATATAATAACTGTGAAACACCCCAACCAGGTCCTGCATATACCCCGTCAAATGATGCGGTTCAAGCGTCTTACAGCAGTACAGAAGCAGGTCAGGATAACTGCTTAATTTCTTAATTATCGTTAATTCCTCAGGTTCTTTCAGCAAATTCAGATTACCTTTCAGGGTGAATTTTATTCCCATTTTTTTTGCCTCCCTGAAAATACTGCATATCCTGGCATAGGCATACTGGACATAATACACCGGATTTTCCTGCGACTGTTTTTTGGCAAGCTCAAGATCAAAATCCAGCGGGGTGTTGGCGTTTCTCATAAGGTAAAAAAACCTGCAGGCATCACTTCCCACTTCATCAATAACCTGCCTCAGGGTAACGTAATCCGCCTTCCTTTTGGACATAACAACCGGCTTCCCCTCCCTTGTAAGGTTCACCAGCTGATACAGCAATATCTTCAGCTTTTCCGAATCATACCCCAACCCGGAAATTGCTCCCTTTACCCTGTCAATGTACCCGTGGTGGTCGGCGCCCCAAATATTTATAACGGTTTCAAATCCCCTTTCAAACTTATTATGATGATATGCGATATCCGAAGCAAGATATGTTCTGGTCCCGTCCTTTCTTATCACCACCCTGTCCTTGTCGTCCGCAAACCCCGTTGACCTAAACCACAACGCTCCGTCCATTTCATACACATGCTTATTCGCCCTTAACTTGTCCAATGCAACATCCGCTTCATTCTTCCCCGCTTTATTTTCCTTATAAAGACTGCTCTCATAAAACCAATTATCAAAGAATAAACCAAAATCAACCAGGTCTTTGGTTGCATATCTTTCAAGCATCTCATCTACAACGAATTTCCTGATGACTTCTCTATTACTGCGATTATCCCTGATAAAATCCTTATTATTCTTACATATTTCCTTCAAGTAATTCCCCTCATAGCCGCCCGGAGGCACATCCTTGTTGTCATACACACAAAGCAGCGAATCGGCAAGAAGGTCTATTTGATTTCCCATATCATTTACATAATATTCCTTAACAACATTATAATTAAGCGCCTTCATGATATTAGCCAGGCTGTCACCCAGGGCGGCGCCCCTGCCGTGCCCCACATGAAAAGGCCCCGTTGGATTTGCGGAAACAAATTCAATCATAACCTTCTTTTTCTTTCCCATATCCTGGCGGCCGTAATCTTCCCCCTCCTTAAGAATTCTGGCGACCTCATTGTAAAATACGTTTTCATTAATATGAAAATTTATGAAACCCGGCTTGACAAATTCAACCGCCTTAAAGAATTCCTTGTTCCCGGAAACTTCGGCAGTTATTTCTTCGGCAATTAAGAACGGGGATTTCTTTAAAACCGGAGCTAAAACCATCGCAGCGTTCGTCGCATAATCCGCCCCAATATTCCCGGGCGGCACCTCAACATTGTATTGAGGCGCTTTAATGTCCTTTACCCCGCAATTTCTGATGACTTTTTTAATTGCTTCATCAATGATTAACGAAAGTTCTTTCTTTATCATTTCTTTTTCTTCCACTCCACTTTTTTAGCGCTGGACCACATCTCTTCAACCTTATAATACTTTCTTGTGTCGTCCTTGAATACATGAACCATAACACCGGAATAATCCAGGAGAATCCACTGCGCCAGGTTTATCCCCTCCCGGTGGGCGGGAAGTACTTTTTTCTTCTTAAGCTCATAAATGATATCCTGAGCTATACTGCTTACATGCACGTTTGTCCTTCCACTGCAAACAACGCAATACTCTATAAACGGCGTCATTTTCCTCATGTCCAGGACTACTATTCTCCTTGCTTTTTTCTTGCTCGCAATCAAAGCGCAGTCCTTTGCAAGTTTCCTGTAACTAATCCCTTTTTTCATAATTCTCCTTAAAGTCATCACCTATTACAATGCTTAAATCAACCAGCCGCGTTCTGTCTATCTCAGTCCTTACTTCACTGCATCCAACGACTTTGGCGATTCTGTACGCGAGGTCAACATCGCCCTGCCTGTCAATAATGGTAGTATACCTCTTATAACTGCCGTAGTTACCCCATCTAACCGCATCAATGCCAAACTGCCTGAGGTACAGCTGTAAATTTTTTGCCAGCCCTTTTCTTTCTGTTGCATTCCACACTTCAACCACAACTATATCATCAAACATTTCAACCGACAACGCGCGCCTGTAACTTTTTCTGTTTTCACGGTAACTGTTATTGATTACCTGGACGATATCGTTTATTTTTTCCCTTTTCACAACCCAGTAGTTCTTTCCGATAAGGCATTTTGAAATACCTGGCAAGTTTTGAATCCGTAAATCCCTCCTGGACATGTCCCTTATTTCAACCATAAAAACAAGGACATCCTTTAACCACATGTTGGTCCATGTGTTCCTCGCCACCGCCCTGAATATATCCGGGAGCTTTAAGAGAATCCTCACATTCTTTACCTGGCTTGAGAGAATCTTAAGAAACTTATGCTGCCGGGAAATCCTTCCCACGTCACCAAGCACCTTGTCTCTATACCGTACGTATTGCAGTGATTTCTTTCCATCCAATTCCTGCCGGCCCGGCTTGAGATGAATATGCAGATTACCCCAATTGTCATCGTAATCCATTCTTTTTTCTATATCAATTTCAATTCCGCCCATGGCATCAATCACATCACAGAAACTGTTGTAATCCAACTGCATATAGAACTGTATCGACATACCAAGAAGTTTGCTTACCGTATCTTTTACCGCCAAACATCCGTCGTGGGGGTTTTTCGTCTCCTTGTAGGCCCTTGCATACACTTCGTTAATCTTCTGATAAGGCCTCCAGTGTTTAGTGCCGGTACGCGGCACCTTTGTATCCCTTGGGATTGACAGGACATCCAGAAATTTTGTTCTCGGCTCATAACTCAACAACATTATCACATCAGCGTGTTTGCTGTACTTTAACTCATCGCATCCAAGAAGAAGTATATTTATCTTTTTTTCATGACGAAGCTGATACCCTATTTCGCTTCCCGAAGAGAAATACACGGTAATCAATATCAATACGAAAAAAAAACCCAGTATAATTTTTTCGTTTCTCGTCTTCAATTCGTTTTTCTCTGCTTTCTCTCCAGTGGCGTAAGGTAAAGGCCTTTTTGGTTAATATACCGCGCAACCGGCTCCGGAACAAGGTGTTTAAATGATGCCTTCATCTTTACCCTTTTTTTTATATCGGATGCTGAAATATCAAATGCGTCAATATCCAAAATCCTCATTTTTTGCCTGTATTTCTTTTTTAATCCGCAAAGGCTGAACCCGGGCCTTTTTACAACTATGAAACTGCATAATTCAAGGAGCCTTTCGGGGTCTTTCCACGATTCAATTTCCTCTGCTTCATCTGAACCAACGATAAAAAATAATTTATTGTTTTCCCCGCGGCCCTTCACGATTTTTTCCAGAGTATCCACTGTTGCAACAGGCTTAGCCGTTTTTTTGCTCTCCATAA
>JAUXDE010000096.1 GCA_030618495.1 Clostridia bacterium | reverse complement strand
TGGTTCACCGCTTCGCCCATGACGGTTTCCTGTTTTTTATCTCCCGACGGTAAAAACGCGAATGTTTAGTATTTACTAACGCGCGTATTAATTATTTATAATTTTTTATTGACTTATTTTAAATAATTTTGTTTAATTGGTGGCTGTATAAATTTTAATACAAAATTCATTTTATAAGGAGAAAATGAAATGAAAAAGCAGGAATTTTGTATTAGATCCGAAGGGATTAAATACGCCGGCATACATATAATAATAGAGTTTTGGGACTGTTCTATCCTTGAATCAATGGATAAAATCAGGAAAGCCCTGCTTGCTTCCGCAAAAGCGGCGGGCGCGACCATTCTGAGCATCAAACTGCATAAATTCGAAGGCGGGGGTGTATCCGGAGTTGCGGTTTTAAGCGAGTCGCATATCAGCGTGCATACCTGGCCTGAATACAAATACGCCGCGCTGGATATATTTACCTGCGGAAAAACAGTAAAACCCCACAAGGCCATTCCCGTCCTTAAAAAACATTTCAAACCGTTAAGGACACAGTTAATGGACGTTAAACGCGGAATACTTGAATGAAGAACAGCTGGTTCTACGAACACCTACATCCAAACCTCAGGGCAGGCTACAAATTCAAAAAACTGATTTACTCCGGCAGCAGCGCCTTCCAGAAAATGAAAATCATAGACACCCATTCCTACGGCAGGGCGCTTATACTGGATGATGTCGTCCAGACCACCGAGTCCGACGAGTTCATATACCACGAAATGATGTCCCACGTCCCGCTGTTCTCCCACCCGGCGCCCAAGAACGTATTAATAATAGGGGGCGGCGACGGCGGAGTGCTGAGGGAAGTCCTCAGTCACCCGGTAAAGAAAGCAACCATGGTTGAGATTGACGCCAGGGTCGTTGACTTATGCGCTAAATACCTCCCCTCCATATCAGGCAATGCCTTCAAGGACAGGAGAGCGAACCTTGTTTTTGCCGACGGGGCGAAGTTTATCAGGAATTCCGGGGAAAAATACGACGTTATCATAGTTGATTCATCCGACCCGATAGGGCCCGCAAAGATACTCTTCCAGAAGAAATTTTACAGGGACGCGCTGAACATTCTTTCCCCCGGCGGGATAATGGTGAGGCAGACCGGGTCCACTTTCCTCCAGAAAGACGAAATACGTTATTCCTATGATATGTACAGGAAAGTCTTCAGGCACCACGCGCTGTACCTCGCCCCCGTGCCGACCTACGTGGGCGGGTTTTTCAGTTTCATGTTCGGTTCAAACAAAGTAAATCCAAAAAAAATAACCCTGTCCGCGATAAACAAGCGGTACAGGGCATTAAAACTCAAAACAAAATACTACAACCCCCAGCTACACCTTGCCTCCTTTGCGATTCCCAACCACGAGAAGAAAACAATCGGGGAAAAAACCTGAGATGTGTTTAAGCTTGAACGGCTGGTGCAGCGTTACTACTTCAGCATCTGGGACTGGCACTCCGCGCACGCCTTCATGATGGTTTCCTTGCTAAAACCATAATCATTCTTGATTTTCTTAAGGATTTCCGGCCGGCCCGCCGAAATAATGAAACAGCATGAAAAGCATACTTTGCTCTTGAGCAATTTGCAGTCCAATGTTTTTTCCTTTTCCTTATTGCATATCACGCACACACTCATATATTATCTCCTTCCGCCATTTTTACGCTCTTTAATCTCTTAATGTTACTTACGGCCTCAACTACCATAAAAGCGGCCATTAAGAGCAATACAACGCCTATAAACGCCAATCCATAATTACTTTGAGATATAAACCCTGATACTTTGTATATTAACGCAAACACTGTGGTTACAAGTATGAGAATCCCCGGGTAAAGCGTGTATTTTACCGGTTTTTTCATTCCGTAAAGGTACGCGGTGACTACAATCAGGGTCAGGGCCGCCACGAGCTGGTTGGACGCTCCGAAAATAGGCCATATCAACTCCCACCTGCCCAGGGCAAGGTAAAGAACGAAAATCATCATGAAGGCCGTTGAAACCCAACGGTTCCTGAATATTTTTATGTTAAAACTTCCACCGAACAGTTCTTCTGTAATATACCTGTTAATCCTTGTCGCGGAATCAAGCGTTGTCATGACAAAAGCGTTTAGAATCACTATTGCTATCATGGAACCTAAAGCCGAACCGAACACCGGCTTGACAAGCTGGCCGAAACCCCTGGCAAAAGTGCCTATGTAGTCCCCGCCTTTCATCAGTTCAGGGTAAACCAACCCCTCGGAACCCGGCACCTTGTTCCAGTAAAGTCCCGCGGACACCGCAAAAACGGCAAGGCATGCCAGCACGCCTTCAAGTATCATTGCCCCGTAACCCACTGGCCTGGCATCCCTTTCGTTTGAGAGCTGTTTTGAGGTCGTCCCGCTGGCTATAAGCGAGTGAAACCCCGATACCGCCCCGCAGGCGATTGTCACCATCATCATCGGCCATAGAGCGCCTCCCGCCCCGTCCGACCAGGCTATAAAAGCAGGCGCGCGCATTTGCGGCCGCGAAATAATCAGTCCGAGGTAGCCAAAAAACAACCCGAAGAACAATATAAACGTGGCAAGGTAATCACGCGGCTGAAGCAGTATATTAACCGGCATTATAGAAGCAATGAAGGCATAGGCAAGCAGAATCACTATCCAGGCCGCCAGCGGATTCTTTACGCCTATAGTTACCGGCGCCTTCTGGCCTATCACGAACAGGATTGCCAGCAGGGCAAGTCCCGTTACCGTTGCAATAACCTGGCCTGTCTTCCACCTGTAAATCATCTGGCCGATAAGTATTGCTATAAAAACCAATCCAAACGTCGGTATTACGATTCGCGGTTCATTGATGAGGGTTTTTGCCGTTACCGCGGCAAACACCGCGATAACCAGCGTCAATGACAGCCACAGGAATGAAGCGAATATTATCTTTGCCCTGGAACCCATTACCAATTCGGTAACGTTCGCTATTGACTTGCCTTTATTCCTTAATGAAACCATCAACGCCGAAAAGTCATGCACACCGCCCATGAATATAGACCCGATGACTATCCACAGTATTGAAGGCAGCCACCCCCATACCATCACGGCAAGCACAGGGCCTATTATGGGGCTTGCCCCCGCTATGCTTGCGAAATGATGGCCGAACAGCATGGTCCAGTGCCTGGCGGGAACATAATCAACGCCGTCATTATATTCTTCAGCCGGTGTTTTCCTGGCAGGGTCAACACCCCACAGTTTCTCCATGAACCTGCCGTATAACCTGTAACCGGCGTAGAAAAGCGCTAATACAATTATACATACAAAAAGGGAATTCATCAGAAGGTCGGCCCTATTAAAAATCTATATTCGGTCTTGGCAAAATTATCAAGCCTGGCAGAATAGTCAAACCGCAGAACAATGGGAAACTTTTCAAGTAGGAACATGTTCAGCCTCACCCCGGCTCCAATCGACGTAATAAAACCGCTCATACCCTGGAAAGCATCCCCGTCCTTCCACGTCCTGCCGGAATCAACAAAAATCACCAGCTGGAGATTTTTGACATATATATTCGGCCAGAAATACCACATATGGTAATCTATCGCGGGCAGGATCATCATCCTCAGTTCGGCGTTAAACAATGAGAAACTGTTCCCTGAGCCGGCCTCGCTTATCAGGTCTTTGATTCTGAACATCAACGGATTCGACGCGGTATTAAACTGTATGTCGGAAAGGTTCCTGTACTGCTCATCCCCCAGTATCATCCCTCCCCAGAATCTCAGGGCAAGAACGTGATAATCATGCATCCGCAGGTTCCTTATGGTAAAATATTTCTGCGCCTCCAGTTGAATTTTTGAATAATCGGATTCCCCCCCGAGAAATATAAGTGATTTTTCAAGGCTAAGGTTCGCCCTGTAACCGCTGAGTATATCAAGCATTTTACCCTGGGTGGTATCCCTTATAAGGGAAACGGAGCCTAATAAATAATTGTTTTCCGAAAGGATGTTATTCACATCCAAAACACTCCTGTCACGCAATTCCGCCCCGGCTGAAATCCTGTTGAACCTGCTTAAAGGATAATCCACCAGCAGCATTTTTCTGTACTCATTGATATAGCTATTACCAACTTCCGTCTTTATACCCGAATAGTAAATACCGATATTCGGCTTCAGCCCCCTGTAAACATACGATACCTTTATATTCATTACTTCCCGGTTCGTAATAAAAGAAGTATTGGTAAACACGCCTTCCAACCCAAGGTTATGATTTCCCAGCATATCGCTTAACTGCCAGATACCCGAGGCAAGCACCCCTCCCTCGAAATCAGGCAAGGGTATAGGAAAAAACAAATCCGTTGACGGTTTAAACTTGTATTTCCTGACATTCGTTACAGGCGATATATCTTCCGGACTAGTAACCGTTCCGCTCTCTTCTTCCCTTTCCTCATGCCGGGCCATTAACGGTTCCTTTTCCGTTACATTGATTGCTTCCAGCTTCTCAAGCTCGCTGATGTATATGTTCTTTTCCCCGCGACGGTACACAGAACATGCGATTTTATCGCCCTGCCGTGAAATCGCGGGCTTGAAAACCCCGGTAATTACATTCGTAAGCCTTTGAGTCTGGCGTGTCACGACATCCATTCTGTACATGTTATAGAACCCGTCAGGGTCGGATATGAAATACACCTGCCCGCCGTCACGTGACCACTCGGGATGAATTTCATAACAGGGAGTATCCGTAAGTTGTTTTATTTGATTTTTCTCCAGGTCCAGGACGTATAAATCCTTCTGCATGTTATGTTCCGAAACCCAGGCTATCCTGCTGTCGTCGGGAGAGAACACGGGGTAATCATCATCATTCTCATCAAACGTCAATTGCCTTATCGAACTTTGGTTCAAATCAAGGAGCCACAGGTCATTCACCCCGTTTTTCATGCCCACGAACACGATTTTATCTCCGCCGTGGGAATAACACGGGGAAGAAACGCAATCCAGGGGAATCGGTATTTTATTCAACCTCCTGCCCCTGGCATTAACGATGCAGATATAATCCTTGTAGTTCTTCCTTCCGGCAAAAGCTATTTTTTCCCCGTCGGGAGACCATGATAGCGCGTGACCGCTCGCGTATACATGCTCAAGCCTGCTCCCTATGCGGGTATTCAACAACGAACGCTGTCGCGAACCGTTATCGTTGGATATAACTATATCGTTGTAACCCTTCCGGTTTGAAATAAAAGCAAGCTTTTCCCCGTTGGGAGAAAACACAGGGCTGGTGTTAAACTCGCTTTCCCCCGTTATCTTCTCGCCGTAGGACTCCGCCTCTTCCCTTTTTTCGGAAACTCCCGCATACTTTTCATGTATGTACCCCTGCCATTCCCTGTCAAAATCCACGAGGTTATTATTCACAGCCCTTTGAAGAACAGAATTAGAATCAGTGCTCTTCCTGTACATTGCGATTATCCGGCTTACTTTATCCCTGCCGTACTTTTCGGAAATATAGCGGATTGCGCTCTCGCTTTCCTTGTAGGCAAGGTAACGCTGGTAACCCCTGAGCGCTCCGAAATTCTGCAGGTTAACCAGTGGGATTATTAAACCTGATGTCGCGGCGTCGCGCAGTATCATATCGGCATAGGACAGGTCGTCA
This sequence comes from Clostridia bacterium, assembly GCA_030618495.1. Taxonomy (GTDB): domain Bacteria; phylum UBA6262; class WVXT01; order WVXT01; family JAUXBS01; genus JAUXBS01. The sequence continues at coordinate 665 of JAUXDE010000096.1, read as the reverse complement.
TAATGCCCGGAAACATACTCGGCAACACCCTCAATAACCCACATGGGGTAAAAAAAGGATTTCAAGAGGCTCATTGATTTCCAGAAAGTATCGCCATACCAGATATAGAAGCACACGACATGGGTAAACTCGTGGTTTATTATATGTTTCAGGCGCCTCTTTGAACCGGTTACGGGCAATACGAACCTGTTCTTGAACGCTTCCGCGAATCCCCCGGCTCCTTCAGCATTGGCAATATTGGTCTGGTCAAAATGATTTTGTGTCAGGTAAAGGAATAAGGGGCTTTTCTTTGAAGGATAGTAATCTAATATTTCCGCGACACGGTCATAAGCTTCTTCCGCAAGGCTCCCGACATCCGTCATCAATTCTTTTGATTCCTCGTAATGGTATATCTCAAAATGCTCGGTTTCGGCAACATACCATTCATGCCTGTCAACTCTTATCCTGTTCTTTCCGAAAGTCAGCGCATGACTGTTTGAGGCGCTAAGCAATAAAAAAATGACACTTAATACCGCAAATCTTCTCATATATTCCTATTCTTCAGGCTTATTCTCTTCCGGCTTGGCTTCCGGTTTGGCTTCATGGGCAGCGATGGCTGCCTCTTTCATCGTAGCGTGTTGCTCTCTGAGTTGAGCGGTGAGCTGGTGGAGGATTTCCTGTTTGCT
>JAUXDE010000086.1 GCA_030618495.1 Clostridia bacterium | reverse complement strand
TTGACCGGTACATAGCAACCGACCCTGAAGCAATAAATTCCAAAAAGGCCGCTCATTATTTGGAATCAGGCAAGAATTCATTGAAAGACCTGGGGGTGGTCTATATTACAATGGATGTCCCGTATTATTCTAAAACCGCTTATGCCAAGGTGTACGTTGATGACAAGTACTACGCCAGGACCGAGGTGCTGGAGGATTTAGTAGAACACAATAAAAGGTATTTATTGCAAGTAAAGAAGTTAGCCAAGGGTGTGGCAAAAGAGGTGGTGGGAGAAGTTTCCAGGTCAGTAGCCATAGAACTTGCCAGTAGTATTCCTTGTCTTGGATTTTTTGTGGACGAGTTCTTTAATAAGGAAAAAGAACCGGACGTTCCTCGCAAATTTTCTAAATGGCCTTCAGTAGTATGTGTTTCAAAATTGTATGTAGCCCCTGGCAATCACACCTTAGAGTTTAATTTTGAAGATACGAAGAAGAATACATCGCCAGGAGGATGCATGGCTCCTCCCAAGGTAAACAATTACATCAAGGGAGACAATGCAACAGCCAAATTCGACGTTAAAGTTGGAAAAGGCGAAATAGTTTTTGTTAACTATAATCCAGAAGAGTGGTTTTATAAAAAAGTAGGCTCTTTATCCGCAAAGTAACTGGAGTTCAGCCAGAGAATCGTTTCCATGTTCCCTTTCTCCGTGATTTCTTCCTTACAAAATAAGGATTGGATTAAAATGAACATAAAATTGAGCATTATGGTATCGCTGATAGGTATATTAATGCTTTTCAGCGTCTTAGGAGCCGCCGAGGTTGACGACGCCCCTTGGGAATTCAATTTACTTAAAGACTACGAAAGCATTCCTCTTAAACGCCAGCCGGTTTTGAAGGAAACGTCCACCCTGAAAATCCTGGTCGGCTTTGCTTATGGAATATGGGCGAAATATATCACTCCTTACGATGGAGATAAATGCGCTTTTCATCCGGCTTGTTCCACTTACGCCAGGCAGGCTATAGATAAATACGGTTTTATCAAGGGAGAGGTCATGGCGGCTGACAGGCTTGGAAGGTGCCATTGCTGGACACTGGGGAATTATCCGTTAATAAAATCCGATATATGTTACAAGTTCTATGACCCCGTAAAATAATGAAAAATCAGCGTACTCTTAATTTAAAATATATTCTGCCGGTGTGTTTAATCGGCATTCTCCTTTGTGTTGACCTTTCTATTGCAAAAGACCCGCCGCTGGAAGAAAGCCTGAAAATCAAACACTTCCAGTTCATTACACACCTTTATTCAAGAGAACAGTATTTCAGGACCATTACCGAGTGCGAAAGATACATATCCTATTACCCCGGAGACGCCCTCTGCGAAGAGTTGTCTTATCTAATAGGCATGAGTTACTTTAAAAGCGGGCGCTATTCGGAGGCCGTCAATTCGCTGAATAATTTCATTCTGACTTTATACTCGGAAGGCAGGTTCGCGGATGACGCGCAAATGACGGTTGCAAAATCCTATTTAAACAAAAAAGAATATGACGTGGCTTCTCATGAACTCCGGAAATACCTGGATGATTTCCCCGGGGGCAAGTCTGCCGAAGAAGCGCATTTATTGTACATTGAGAGCACCCTTGAAGAGAAAAGATGGATGGAAGCCAATCAGCATATTAATGAATACCTCAAGAAGTATGAAAACAGCACTTACAAAGATGTACTCCTTGAGGTCAAGGAACTTAACATAGACTCCGCCCTGAAGTTCAAGGACAAGAACCCCCGGGTTGCAAGTGTTTTGTCGGCATTATTGCCCGGAAGCGGCCAGTTGTATTGCGGAAGGAAGGGAGATGCACTCTTGTCTTTTATGTTGACGGGGGCGCTTATATATCAAACCATTTATTCATGGGACCGTGACAGCAGGCTGGCTACGGCAATCTGGGGCAATTTTGCCCTGGCTTTCTATTTTGGGGGGATTTACGGCGCCCGTAATGCGGCCCTGAATTACAAAACCGACAAAGAAACCAGGCATTTGAATAACCTGCGGAAGAACTATCCGATAATGTTATCGTTGAATTTCAACCAGGTAGACAAAAAGAGCATGATGGTAGCCTTATCGATTAATTACCGCTTTTAGTTGCGCTTTGGAACATCCCGCCCGGACAATTCATCTATTATTTTAATTTCCCAGCTTAAAAACCCTAAAACAAAACTTTCTTATGATTTTTCTTGACAACCATACAGTTGTATGGTATAATGAATCAGAAAGAGAGATTGTGTAGTGTTACTAACATATCTTTACATATGAAGGGCAGGCTTTGGGACGGATTCAAGGAAAGACGATGAAAGCATATCGAGAATATGGTGAAGAGGATAGACGCAGAATGCGTCCAAATGATACCCTTCCCGAAGGGCTGTCGTCTTTTGTTCATCGTCGGCGTCACTCATCGTTCACATACGTACAGTATTCTCACTCTTCGTTCCTTGACGCTGAAGAAAAATACTTCCAGCATATGTAAAGATATGTTAGTAACACTACACTATCAATGTCAAGCGTAATGCTATCAAATAGAATAGAGAATATGATTTACTTCACCAGGGGTCATAAGGTAATGCTGGGCAGAGATTTAGCGGAACTTTATGGAGTATCTGCAAAAGTCTTAAACCAGGCGGTGAAACGTAATTCAAAACGGTTTCCCCCGGACTTCATGTTCAAACTAACAAGAGACGAGTCAGGTTCTTTAAGGTCACAATTTGTGACCTTAAAGAGAGGACAGCACTCCAAATATTTCCCCTATGCCTTTACCGAGAATGGAGTAGCAATGCTTTCGAGCATACTTAACAGTGATCGTGCAATTAATGTGAATATCCAGATAATGAGAACTTTTACCAGAATCAGAGAATTACTATCAACTCATAAAGATTTAAGAGCCAAAATAGAACACCTGGAACGCAAATACGACAGTCAATTTAAAGTAGTATTTGATGCCATTAAACAATTAATGGCCCCGCCAAAGAAGAAAAAGAGAAAGATAGGATTTTAGAAAGGGAGGAATAAATGAAAGAACAATTGACCGCAAAGCAGAAGAAGGTGTTTGATTTTATAAAGGACCATATCCGTTCCGAGAATGTCCCGCCTACGGTCAGGGAGATTGCCGCCCGGTTCGGCTACGCCTCCCCCGGCACGGTGCAGGACTACCTGAGGATACTTAAGGACAGGGGGTTAATAAATATCAAGAAGAACTTCTACCGCGGCATAGAACTGCTTGTCCCGGCTTTCGGCATTCCCGTACTGGGCAGGATCAGGGCGGGCGCCCCCGAGCATGCTGTAGAGGACATTGAGGAATGGATAGATGTTTCAGGGCTGTTCCCGAGAGATAACGATGTGTTTGCCCTCAGGGTCATGGGGGACAGCATGGAGGGCAGCGGTATCATGGAAGGGGACCTGGCCGTGGTGAAGAAGCAGCCGTCAGCGGGTAACAACGACATCGTGGTTGCCCTCATGGAGGACGAGGCAACTATAAAGAGGTTTAAGAGCAGGGGCAACAATGTATGGCTTGAGCCCGACAACCCAAGGTACGAACCGATAAGGGAAAGGGCGTTTTCCGTTATAGGCAAAGTGGTGGGGATAATCCGTAATTATTAGGGATTTCATAGTTCAGTTAGATAAATCAGAGCATGAAGTCTTGATGTCGCAAATTGCGACCTCAAGTTGGGCTGGTATGTCTTTCCCGAACAGAGAGGATAAAAGAAATGAATAAAATACCCAAAAATATTGAGTACAGAAAGTTCTTAAAGGACATAAAAGAAAGAATATGTTCTTCTCAATATGAAGCTTTAAAAAAGGTTAATTATGAACTTATCAGTCTTTACCGGGATATAGGTAAAATGATTGTTCAAAAACAGAAAAAGCATGGTTGGGGTAAATCAATTGTTGAAAAACTTTCGAGAGATCTACAGAAAGAACTCCCGGGATTACGGGGTTATTCCGTACAAAACCTGTGGTATATGAGACAGTTTTACCTGGAATATGCTAATAATTCAAATCTCCAATCACTGGTTGGAGAAATTAGCTGGACACATAATCTTACTATTATGAGTAAGGTAAAAGAACCCCTGGAACGGGAATTCTATATTCGTATGACCCGTCGCATGGGTTGGAGTAAAAACGTACTTATTCATCAGATTGAGAACAGAACATATGAAAAAACTCTTACCAGCCAGACTAATTTTAAAAAAGCTCTCCCGGCTAAGATAAGAAATCAGGCAAAATTAGCAGTGAAAGATGAATATGCATTTGACTTTCTTGAGCTTGGTGAGAATCACAGCGAAGTTGAACTTGAACGGGCATTGATTGCCAGAATAAACCGTTTCCTTATTGAAATGGGCGGTTCTTTTGCTTTTATGGGCAATCAGTTTAGGCTTAAAATAGATGATAATGAATATTTTGTTGACATCCTTTTATATCACCGCAAATTACGATGCCTTGTTGCAGTGGAACTGAAAGTTGGAGAGTTTATACCTGAATATGTGGGTAAGATGCAATTTTATCTTGCTGCATTGGACAGTAAAATAAAGGCAAAACATGAAAATCCATCTATAGGTATTATCGTTTGCAAGGAGAAAAAGCGTACTATTGTAGAATATGCGCTCAGGGAAACCAAAAAGCCCATTGCAGTGGCGCAGTACAAGATTACAACGAAACTGCCACAGAGATTAAAAAAAGAACTGCCTGCGCCTGAGCAGATACAGAAACTATTTAAGGATATATAGAAACATTAATGTGTTGTGAATGGTGCATAAAGAATCTTAAAGTAACACTTTTAAGATTCCAATTTGGAATTTTAAACTGTGGTATAAGTTAATAGCTGTTACTGTGGTGTTAATATGGGATATGAACACGTAGATGAACCCGTGCAGGTGGGCGTGGTTTTCCGTAATAATGTAGTCAGTCCGAAATGGTTCGTATGGAACGACAGGAAGTACCCCGTTAAGGAAGTTACTTATACCTGGCACGTCCACAGGGGGGAGGTGCTTTTGCTGTATTTTTCCGTAACCGACGGGACTAACCTGTATGAGTTGAGTTTCAACCGGAAATCTCTTGAATGGTATTTGAGCAAGGTCTATGTCGACTGATAACAGGGAAAAGAAACGAGGTGGACAGTTAATAAAATAATCTTATATAAAGGAGTTGATAAAAAATGAAACAATCAAATGGTTTAGTTGTTTTCCAAAGCAGTAAAATCAGAAGAACCTGGCATAATGAAGAATGGTGGTTCTCAGTAGTGGATATTGTGGAGGTTTTAACAGAAAGCGGAAGAGCAAGAAAATACTGGTCTGACCTGAAAAAAAGGCTTAATGAAGAAGGTTTTGAGTTGTCCGAAAAAATCGGACAACTGAAATTAAAGTCATCAGATGGGAAATTCTATGTTACAGATTGTGCAAAAACAGAATCAATGTTCAGGATAATCCAGTCAATCCCTTCAAGAAAGGCCGAGCCATTCAAGAGATGGCTTGCCAAGGTTGGCTATGACAGGGTGCAAGAGATAGAAAACCCGGAATTAGCGCAAAAACGAATGAAGGAGTTATTCAAATCAAAAGGATATTCTGATGACTGGATTGAGAAAAGAGTTAGAGGTATTGCAATAAGGGATGAATTGACAGATGAATGGGATAAAAGAGGCATAAAAACAAAAAGAGAGTATTCCATGTTGACTGCTGAAATATCCAAGGCAACATTCGGATTGACTCTTGGTGAATATCAGAAACTGAAGGGCCTTAAACGCCAGAACTTAAGAGATCATATGGATGATTTGGAATTAATATTTACTATGCTTAGTGAGGCTTCTACCACAAAAATTGCCAGAAAAAAGGATGCTCTTGGGTTTGATAAGAATAAGTCTGCCGCAAAAGAAGGAGGAACTGTAGCAGGAGTAGCCAGAAAAGAACTGGAAAAAAGAAGCGGTGAGAAAGTAGTTACATCTAAGAATTATTTAAAAGAAACCGAGAAATTAAAAAAGTTAAAGAATAAAAGAAAAACATGAAACTAATAATATCTTTTCTGAGTTGAGTTTCAACCGGAAATCTCTTAAATGGTATTTGAGTAAGGTCTATGTCGACTGATAACAGGACGGTATTGCATATTGATATGAATGCCTACTTTGCCTCGGTTGAACAGCAGGCAAACCCGGCCTTAAGGGGTAAGCCCGTTATCGTGTGCGGCGAGGGAAGGACGGTGGTGACCACCGCTTCCTACGAGGCAAGGCGGTACGGCATAAAAACCGGCATGACCCCGCGGGAGGCAGGCAGGCTGTGCCCGGATGTTATAAATGTTGCCGGCGATATGGAAAAGTACGTTGACACCACCAGGAGGATAAGAAGTATACTGATGGAGTTCTCCGACAGGGTGGAGTTCTTTTCAATAGATGAGGCATTTGTGGATATCACTGCAAGCGCCGGGGCGCCGGGAGGGCCCGCCAAGGTTGTCGGGAGTATGAAAAAACGAATAAGAGAGGATATAGGCATCACCTGTTCCGCGGGCATAGCTTCCAATAAGTTCCTGGCAAAACTTGCCTCCGGGATGAAGAAGCCGGACGGGCTGGTTATTCTTAATAAGGAGGATATTTCCCCCGTAATGGAAGGCCTGGATGTCGGGGAACTCTGCGGCGTAGGCAGAAAACTTACAAAGGCATTAAACAGCGTGGGGATAAGGACGGCAAAGGAGCTGGGGGATGCCCCCACAGGGATGCTCACGAAGCACTTTGGTTTCTGGGGGCATGTACTTAAGAGGATGGGAATGGGGGAGGACAACAGCCCCGTGTCCATGTCCTACGACGATGATATTGTAAAGTCAGTGGGGCATTCTTACACCCTGCCGGTCAATACATCGGATGTTGATGTGCTGAAGTCGTTCCTCCTCATGCTTTCGGAGAAGGTTGGTTTCAGGATGAGACGGTACGGTATGATGGGCAGGACAGTGAGCCTTGTTGTGAGGTACCGGGACTTCCGCACCTTCTCAAGGCAGTTTTCATTAAAGCATTATATTTCCACAGGTACTGAGATATACGGTGTGGCAGGCAGGATATTTTCAAAATTCCTTCCCCTGCATAAACCGGTCAGGCTTCTGGGAGTTTCAGTGTCAAACCTTATTGTCGATGGGGGGCAGGGGGTTCTGCTTGATAGCTACAGGAGCCGGGAAGCCATTACCAGGGCGGTTGACTCCATCAATGCAAAGTACGGCAATTTTACGGTGAAACCGGCATCTTTGATTATAGCCGAAAGGTTTGGTATATTACCCGCGCCGGGTATTTCGCCGGGCAGGCATGTGAAATCTGGTTTCTGCAGACCACGCGGCCCCGTGGTTAAGAAGTAACTTTAGGAGAACCATCCTGTGAAATGACAACGTAAAGAAACTGCGTTTCCACGTTGTATGAACTTCGTTGTCACGGGGTATGGCCCGTTTATTTATTATTAGATATCTCTTTTCTTAATATGTGCGCCTCAGGAGCAGTTGGATTAATCTTCAGGTACTTCTC
>JAUXDE010000046.1 GCA_030618495.1 Clostridia bacterium | reverse complement strand
CCTGGGCGACCATGCCTATGATTATAAAGGGCTTGTAATTGTTTACAGGCGTCATGTATCCCTTTCCCCTCAAATGTTTCACCCACAGGTATATCCCCATGAGCATCAGCGGATGTCCTACCAGGAACTCCTTGAACCTCGGCCTGACGTACAGTATTCTTTCAAGAAAGTCTCTTATAACGCTCTCAAGCTCACCCGTCATCCCCGTGGCATTGTTCCCGCTTCTGGCAAGGAACACGAACAACACGACGGCAGCCGCCAACACGGCCGCTGCATCAGCCGTTTTCACGGTTCTTGACATAAAACTCCTTAAGTATTTCCCCCGGGGGTAAAGGACAAACAACCCGGCTAACAGCGGGAGCAGCAACGCAAGCTTTATTCCTCTGAACTGGTGAACTTTCATCATGAAATCCCACCTGCTGAGCAGGCCCGTTATAAACAATGCCGCCGCAGCGGAAAAAAGCGTCACAAGAAAAAACACTCTTAAAACAACCAGCATTTCCGGTACGTCTTTCTTAATATACATGCTAAGGCTAATCTCTGAGTTCTCATCAAAAACCCGCTTAACGGCAAACGAAGGAAAAACTACTGCAATAATTAATGCCAGAATCTGAACAAACACCACGTTATTCCCAAGCGCTACAGCCATTAAGACAAAAACAGCCATAAGTACAGCCAGCTTCTCAATGCCCATATTCGTGTACGCCTTAATCATCAACATCAAGGACGCTATCAACCCCAGGCTTATCAGAATGCCGGGGATAAACGTCATCGGGTTAAATTTCTTCATGATACCGGCAATCCCGCTCTTAAAGCCCGCCCCTTCAATTGCCCTGCGAATACCCGCGACCCATTCACCCATCGTTCTGTTACGGGCTTGAACATTTGTAAAACGAATATACAGAAGCCGCGCGTTCCTCTCTACTACCGCTCTTTTAAACCTGTATATCAGGCTGCCGGCAGTCTTTCTCCTCAACTCGTCCTTCCTGACGCTGTGCACCCGGACAATGTTATTACTGAAATTCCCTATTCCCTTCTGTTTCGTAAACTCAACAACCCCGACTTTAATATCATTCGATTCAAACTGTTTTTTTGCATCCTGCACGTAATCGGGGTATCCCAGCACCTCTGTGCCGCTGAATATAACACCCGATATCTCCCGGACGTCTTCAATGGAGTTAAAAATGTTTTCTATTGACAGGGTACTTACATAAGGATCGTTGGCAGGACGCAATATAACCTTCAAACCTTTACCCGTTATATTCCTTATCCTCTGGCGTGAAAACCCAAGCCCGATATTCCGGAGCAGGTTCTTTTTTCTTATGTCAACGGCTATCAGCCTGTAATACCGGCCTGCGCTGTAGCCCGTCTTAAACCCGGTTATAATTCTTTCCCCGCCAAGTTTAATCTTAAGCCACAAAAGCATGTCCTCGTACAATTTGGGATTCTCAATAACGATGTACGTATACCCTTTATTGGCTGCCGGGGTAACCATATACTTTGATGCAAAGAACTTCATTTCACTGCTGTTAAAAAGCAGTACTTCGCCCGAAGCGGAAAGGTTCCTTAGGGTTTCTTCATTAATGGCTATTGAATTGATACCGTTAAGGCGCAAATCCTCCAGCATTTCACCAAGTTCATAGCCGTACTCCTGCGAGTATTCATAGATTTCATCGTAATCGCAGGCAAGTTCAACGGTTTTATTGTTTCTTTCAATACTCCATCTTAAAAAACCTGTTAAAATACAGCATACAAGACCCAGAATTACAAAAACCCATAAAACTTTTTTAACAATACTCAAACTCATAAGGAAGTTCCTCTTATATTATTATATTAGAGTATATAAATTTAATTTAGTAAATGTCAAATGATTTCTAAATGGTTTCTAAATGGAAACCTTCAGTTTACGCAGTGATTTCAACAGTCCGTCATGGGATTTGTATTGAATTCCCTTAATCCCGTTTTTGCAGGCGCCTTCAACGTATTCCTTTACGTCGTCTATATATACACATTCATCCGGACTGAGTTTAAGTTTATTAAGCGCGTCCAGGTAAATATCATTTGCAGGTTTCATCATTTTTACTCTGCACGATATGGTTACGGCATCAAACAAACCGTAGACCTCCGACGGCATGATTATTCTTTCAAAATCCCATTCACTCGTATTTGAAATAAGAGCCAGTTTATATTTCTTCTTCAACTTCCTCATCAAATCAAAGGTAGCAGGTATGGGAATGCTTACCCCGGTGTATGCATCTATAAAATCCGGTATGGATATCGAAAGCTTGCATCTCTTTACAACCTCCTGGTAAAATTCACCCGAGGACATCATTCCCTTCTCGTATTTTTCCGGCAGGTCGGAATTGTAAACCAGGCCCCTCAGCTCCACCATGGATTTCTGCGTATGACTTGAAATAGCCCTTAAAAATATATCATTGTTGATTTTTTCTATTACATTACCGTAATCGAAAATAATTGCTTTTATCATCTCAGAAATGGATTCTCGGCAAGCTCTCTTCCAACCGTAGTCTGCAGCCCATGCCCCGGGTAGACCGTCAACTCCCCGTCAAGCGTCAGGATTTTTTTCTTTATGGAATCAATCAGTTCTTCGGAGTTACCGCCCGGCAGGTCGCTTCTGCCGATGGAATCATAAAACAACGTGTCACCGGTAAAAATAAATCCTCCGTCCAACAGGGAAATACCCCCCGGCGTGTGACCGGGAGTATGGAGCACCTTCAGCTTCAAACCTGGGATTCCTACCTCATCCCCCTCTTCCAGCAGCCTGTCCGCCGGAGGGGAACCGTACTTCATCCCAAAGAACACCGACAGCATCACCTGTTTTTCAGTCAGAAGCATTGCATCATCCCTGTGTACGCATATGGGTACATCCGGATACAACTTTTTTATTTCCCTGTTCGCCCCGATATGGTCCGGGTGCCCGTGGGTATTTACAATGCAGTTCAACTTTAACCCGTTTTTTGAAATAAATTCTAGCAGGAGTCCCGGCTCCGCTCCCGGGTCAATTATCATGGATTCGGACGTGTTGTCATTATAAACGATATAACAATTTGTAACAACCGGGCCCACTTCGAATTTCTTGATTTTTATAGACATTCTGTCACCACACTATCATTTCAACTTCTCGCGTATAATCTTTTCCAGTTCATTTAATATCTTCGGGTTCTCCTTCAAATATCTCATGGAGTTTTCCCTTCCCTGGCCGATTCTTTCACTCTTATATGAAAACCACGTGCCGCTCTTTTCGATTAACTCACTGGTAACAGCCATATCAAATATACTGCCCTCCTTGCTGATTCCGACATTAAATATCATGTCAAATTCAGTCTGCCGGAATGGCGGCGCCACCTTGTTCTTAACCACTTTCACACGCACACGGTTACCTATAATTTCATTGCCTGATTTTATTGATCCTATCCTGCGAATGTCCATCCTGACGGATGAATAGAACTTCAACGCGCGGCCGCCTGTCGTTGTTTCGGGATTGCCGAACATCATGCCTATCTTTACCCTGATCTGGTTTATAAAAATAGTACATGTCTTTGACTTTGAAACAGCGCCGGTGATCTTTCTGAGCGCCTTGGACATCAGCCTTGCCTGCAGTCCCATCTGCTGATCACCCATCTCGCCTTCTATCTCGGCCTGCGGCACGAGCGCCGCGACACTGTCAATCACCACTACGTCAAGCGCTCCGCTTCTGATAAGAGTTTCCATTATTTCCAGCGCCTGTTCACCGCTGTCAGGCTGTGAAATATACAGGTTATCCACGTCAACACCGAGTTTCTTCGCGTAAATAGGGTCCATAGCATGCTCCGCATCTATGAATGCCGCCCGTCCCCCCTGTTTCTGCGCATTGGCGATTATTTGCAGGGACAGTGTGGTTTTGCCTCCGCCTTCAGGCCCGAATATCTCAACAACCCTTCCCCTCGGCAGTCCGCCTATACCCAGGGCCACGTCAAGCGACAAAGCCCCTGTTGGTATCGCCGCTACTGTTACTTTGTAATGGTCATCGCCTAATCTCATTATTGAACCTTTACCGAACTGCTTTTCAATCTGCGAAAGCGCCAGGTCAAGAGCTTTTGTTTTTTCAGTCTCTAATTTTACTTCCTTTTGCCCGGACTTTGATTCTGTCTTAGCCATATCTCCTCCTTCAGTGTAGTGCTTCTAACATATCTTTACATATGCTGGAAGTATTTTGCTTCATCTTCAAGGAACGAAGAGTGAGAATACTGTACGTATGTGAACGATGAGTGACGCCGACGATGGACAAAAGACGACAGCCCTTCGGGAAGGGCATCATTTGGACGTATTCTGCGTCTTTCCTCTTCACCATATTCTCGATATGCTTTCATCGTCTTTCCTTGAATCCGTCTCAAAGCCTGCCCTTCATATGTAAAGCTATGTTAGAAACACTACACTAGAGTACGACAATATCAAATAGGTTTATTAAATGAAGAATCACGCTGCCTATCATTCCCGCGGCAATATCGTCAAGCATTATCCCCAAACCGCCTTTTACATCTTCAAGCCTTCTTATAAACGGCAGCTTAAAAATATCAAGAAATCTGAAAACCGCAAAACCCAGAATCATGAGGGGCAGACTCTTCGGCAGGAATGCCATTGTAATGAAATACCCGCATATCTCGTCAATCACAATACACGAAGAATCCTTCTTCCCGTACATTTTCTCGGCCTTACCGCTAACCACCGTCCCCCCCGCAACCAATACGATAAGAATCAACCAGTAAAAAGCAGGGCTTGACGGGAGAATCAGGTAAAGGAGCATGGCAAGAATCGTCCCCGCCGTTCCCGGGGCATACGGGGAATACCCCGTATAGAATCCCGTGGCAAGCAATTTTATCACATCATTGGCATTATTTTTGTTTTTCAATCGTTCCCCCTTCATTTTACCTCCAGGTCATACTTCCCCGTCCTCTGCTTTGCCCATTCCCACGTGTATTCGTACAAATGCAGCCCCTTGCTCACAAGTATCATTTCCCCGTCATCAATCCCTATCTCATCAGCCATGTACTGTTTTACCAGCTGTATCCCGCCAAGATTGGACGGAAAACCTCCCCAAAGGTCCCATGACCTGAAGTAAATAATGAAATGCAGCTTGCCGTACCTCACCCTCGTATCTATGAGCCGCAGGCACGGCGGGTCGTCCAGTTTTATATCCGAAGGCATCCCTATTTCCATTATTGCCTGGTTCGTCCCGAATCCCTGTTTTTTATATATGTTTATCACTTCCTGCACCTGGTTAACGTTAAGACGCAATTCACTCAGCATTTCCTTCCCGTCCTTATATTCCTTAATCCTGACTTTAGCGTCAACCAGCCTTTCCCCGTAAGTATATTCCTCTGTTTTGGTTTTATTGCCTGTTAATAGATAATTCAAATACTTATTTACGTACTCCATGTTAGTCGGAGGAGATATCGACATACCCTCGGGTATTATAGGAATTATCTGGTTAGACGGTTTTTTAACCCTGACGGTAATAAAGTCAAACTCAAGCCTCCTCTGTCCTTCATAACTTCCCCTTGTTATTTTATAAACCTGCCCTTTTTCCAGAATAGCATTCAGGCATTGAAACCATGCATCGTCAAGGTCAAAGGCTTCCAGGTAAACCGGCTTCAATCCTCCTTCATCACTCATTACCTTCTCCCTCCCGAAGAACTTCAATGTTTCTTTTAACGCAATTTATACCTGATGCCGCGCTGAACCCGGCAATTATAAGAGTTATCCAGTAAGGTATTGTTTTCAATAACAACTGATTCGCATCATTAATTATTATTTGGGAATTTTCCTTCAAAACAAGCTTAACTACAAGAATAATTGAAATGATTATTATCCCGCCCTTTGAAAAAAACCTTAATTTTGGATTCGTTTTTATGGAAACGTTGTCCTTTCTGGAAATCGCAATGTTTCTTAACCCGGAAGTAACATACTCGTTTAGCACTATCAATATCACCATCCATACCGGTATTGACAGGTCTCTTGTTCCGGCGAAAGCGATGAACGCCGATGAGATTATCAGCTTATCAACAAGAACCGGAAATATCCCCCTGCTTCCCGCGCCGCGGTTTTCATAAATATCAATCAGGAAGTCGGCGACAAAAATCAAAAACGCAGCCAATACCGTATATACATTCCCCGCAAGAATAAATATCACGACAAGAGGAACAAATGCCATTCTAATATACGTAACAGCGTTTAACGGTCTATCCTTTGCCATATCAGGGGCTATCTTCGCTCCTTATCATTAAACGGAGCTTTCCTTTCGATGTTTACCTTTTTATTCCCGGAAGAATATATAAAAGTTATCTCATTAACGTCTCCACTGTTGCCTGTAATCACATCAATTTTTTCCCCACCGTGCCATAAATCAATCCCGTAAACGTTGCCGATTCGGAGCTTAAGTTCCTTCTCAGCTGACAATTTCCTTTCATAGCCGGCAGGCAATATTTCTTCAAGGTAGTGTTTCCCGTCAACCGTCGCCCTTACCCACGTTTTGTCCCTGGTCGCCATCACAACGTCAATACCCTTTTTAGTAATCCCGGAGTAGCCGGATACTGCCGTTGAAACAACCTTTTCCGAACCGCCTCCCGGGTTAACCGCTTTAATGCGCAAAACCGCACATAATCCGGCAGCAATTACAAGAAGCAGTAAAAACGCGGCAACAACCTTTCTGTTTTTTCTTATAGATCCCGTCTTCTCAGTAGCTTTTGTAAGCTTACTTAACTCCACGGATTCTGCCTTATTGTATTCACTTCTTACCCTGTGAAGAATAGCGTCCGTGTCAAGACCAAGAAATTCACTGTACTTCTTCATAAAATTCAGGAGATACACCTTTGCGGGGAAAACATCGTAATTCTCATTTTCCATGGCTTCAATATATCCCTTACTTATTCTTGTTTTCGCCGAAACTTCTTCAATGGTAAGATTCTTTGTGTTTCTGTTTTCTCTTAACCTGTCTCCCACTGCGTAAATCATTCCTGCGCCTCTAATTCTTCCAGATATTTTTCAATCTCTTTAATAAATACTTCCCTGGGCCTTGAGCCCTGCGACGGCCCTATCAGCCCGGCCGTTTCAAGCAAACTTATCAAGTTGGACGCCCTACCGTCACTAATTCGCAAGGCGCCCTTGAACAGCGAAGTTGACGCCTGTTTCCTTTCAATAATCAGCCGGCATGCCTGCATAGTCAATTCCTTATCTTCCCCGCCCCCCGGCTTTCCTTCAGCTAATTTTGATACAACCTCCACAATTCCCCCGGTATAATCCGGGCTTCCCTGAGATTTCACATGCTCCACTATTTTACTTATTTCTCCCGTGTCTATGTATCCCCCCTGCAGACGAACAGGTTTCGGCGCTCCCGAAGGCAGGTAGTACATGTCCCCCTCGCCTATCAGGTTTTCTGCCCCGCTCATATCAAGTATTATGTTTGAATTGACTCTTGAAGTCACCTGGAAGGCAATACGCGCGGGGATATTGGCCTTAATAATACCCGTAAGAACGTCAACTGACGGCCTCTGCGTGGCAATCACCAGGTGAATACCCACAGCCCTGGACTTCTGGGCAATCCGCAGTACCGATTTTTCAACCTGCTTCGAAGCCATGGTCATCAGGTCCGCAAGTTCATCAATAATGATTACAATAGCGGGCATCGGGTCCACCACCCCGGTTTTCCTCGAAAATTCATTGTAATCGGCAATATCCCTCTTAACATGCTCAGCAAACTTCTTATACCTTTTTTCCATTTCCGCAACAGCCCACCCCAGCGCTATAACCGCTTCCTTGACATTCGTAACCACGGGATTTAATAAATGTTTTATACCGTTGTACACGGGCAGTTCAACCATTTTAGGATCAATCATGATAAACTTCACTTCATCGGGTTTTGCCTTATACAATATACTTGTAACCATGGTGTTAAGGCACACGCTCTTCCCCGCGCCTGTCGCGCCGGCAACAAGCAGGTGGGGCATCTTAGCCAGGTCACCAACATAGTCCCCGCCTGAGACTGTCTTACCGAGAGCAAAGGTGAGCAGCGACTTTGATTTCTTATAGGCATCGGACTGCAGCAGCTCCCTTAAATGTATTATCTTTTTGTCCTTGTTGGGTATCTCTATCCCCACAGCTGACTTGCCGGGTATCGGAGCCAGTATCACTATGGTCTTGGCTTTCAGGGCCAGGGCAAGATCATTGGACAGACTGCTCACGGCGCTTACCTTTACTCCGGGCGCAAGTTCGATTTCATAACGGGTAATAACGGGCCCCGGATATATTTTTCTTACTTTTGCGGATATCGAAAAACTATCCAGCGTGCTCTCAAGAACACGCGCTTTTTCATTTAATTCACTCTGCTCCTGTTTTGTATCCTGTGGGGCAGGCGCATTGAGAAAATCCATTACCGGCAACTTATATTCAACTTCACTGCCGGAAGAGGAGGCCGCCGCGGTTTGTGAAGGAGTTTTGGAACGATGTTTTTCCTTCCTCTGCTTCGCTTCCCTTTCCTTCCTCTTTTCTTCGATTCTCTTCTTTTCTTTTTTCTTCTCCAGTTCCCTGGCTTTTTCTTTCTGCCTTATCAACAATGAACTCTGCCTGTCCTTAACCGGTTTTTTAACGACTATCCGCTTCCTTCTCTCTGACATGCCTTTCATTAATCCGCTCATCCCTCCGGCAAATTCCTTTAGAGAAATTCCCGTCAGCAGGGAAACGAATACAATAGTCAGGGTAAGAATGATAATAAACGACCCCACCTTGCCCACCAAAGGCGAAAGGAGGCCATCGTCAATGAAACAACCGACATTCCCGCCTATTCTGACATCATTACCCCCTACAAGATTAAGAAAACTGCACACACAGAGCATCAGGGCTATGATGCTGACTAATCTCAGGTACGGCTTTTCAATCACTATCCCCCTGAAATTGGTCCAACCCCAGATGCCCACTAAGAATGGAAGTATATAAGCGCCGTACTTGAATACGCCCAGCAATGCGGAACCTATGATTTCCCCTATTTTACCAAGAAAGAATTTTTCTGCCTGGAAGGAAACTAAACTTAAGAAGATAAGTATTGCCAGCGCAAATAATAATATCCCGGCAATTTCATTATGTTTTTCTTCTGTTTTTTTATTTTGCATGCTGATTAGAACCCCTTTAGGAATTAATTCAAGTATAGCAAATTAGTATTATAATATCAATATAATATGATTTTGGTTCTACTGAAAATAGGAAGTGACATCCATACCTTAATTAAAGGATTTGTTGGAGCAACACAATTGCAGCTATGAGCCAGCAATAGTATGAAAAATAACTGAGTTTCCTGCTTTCCAGGATTTTCATCAGGATTCTCAATGACAGGTACCCGACGACAAATGCCGATATTACCCCGGCGGAATAAATTATAACCAGATGCCCGTTAAAATCACCTGTCAATCTTGTCAGTTCCAGAACCGTGGCTCCGATAATAGCGGGTATTGCGAGCAGGAATGAGAACTTCGCGGCCCACCTGCGGTTGAAGCCTAATAGAAGGGCGACTACAATGGTTATTCCTGAGCGTGAAATGCCCGGCAGTATTGCCAACCCCTGGACAGTTCCTATAATAATTACATCAATTATTGTTGTTTGTATTTCGTTTTTTGTTGTCCGTCTTATCCTGTCGCTTATAAAAACCAGGAGTCCCGTAAAAACCAGGAGTAACGCCACTACCGTAATATTGCCGAATATTTCCTCTATGTTATCCCTGAATACATACCCGATAACCGCTGTGGGTACAGAGCCCGCGGCGACAAACCAGAAAGTCCGGCAGTGCCCGTTTGATTTGATTTCCTTTAATTTATAAAAATTTCTTAGTATGCTGCCTATGTCTTCCCTGAAGTAAATCAGGACCGCCATAAGCGTTGCGAAATGAAGCAATACATTAAACAGTATTTGAGGATTTTTAAAACCCAGGTAATGTTGACTGAAAACAAGGTGAGCCGAACTTGAAACGGGCAGGAATTCAGTAGCTCCCTGAACTACTCCCATAATGGTAGATTTGATAAAATCCATTGATAGGAACCGGAACGGTTCTGGTTTAAACAGTGTAGTGTTACTACACTAATTTCACCAGATAATCGTCCCCTTCTTTCTTGATATCTAACTTTCCCTCTCTCAGCAGCCATCCGATGGCAAGATAAACCTGGGTGTTCGATACGTTCAATTTTGATTTCACCGTCAGAACGCTTACTTCGCCGCAATCTTTCAGCATATTGTAAATATCAACAGCAAGAAATCCAATTTGGTTAGTCATGTTTATTTCGGAAGGATTAGAAATATGGGCTGGCCGGAATTTACGCTTTCCGCATCAGCCGCATATATCTTTACAATCTTACATGCGCACTCTGCCTTTATTTCATTCATGAGTTTCATTGCTTCTATTATGCATATTGTTTGTCCTGAGGAAACAACGTCACCCTCCTTAACAAAAGGCTCGTCTCCGGGTGACGGAGACCTGTAAATCACACCGTTCATCGGAGATTCAATCTTGACCGTTCCCTTTTTCTCCTCTTGCTCCTTTTCAATGTCTGCCGCATTATCCGCCGGCTGAACGTTTTGGGTCATTTCAGCGGGGCTTCCGGCCACAACCGGCCCCTGCCGGCTTGACTTCCGTTTTATCAGCAGTTTCCTTTTACCCTGATCCCAGTTTATTTCGGTCAGATTCTCCTTGACCATTAATTTATAAACCTTCATTATCTCATCAAGGTCGTCAGGTTTTCTGCTATCGTTCTTTTTCATTATTTTTCCTTACCTTCGCTTTTTAATGCTTCAATATGGCTCAGGTTGACTCTTCCCATCTTATCGATTTCAATACATTTAACGAGTAACTCGTCACCTTCCGAACAAAAATCCTCCACCTTGTTTAGCCTTTTTGTGGAGAACTGCGAAATATGAACCAACCCGTCTTTCCCCGGCAGTACTTCAACAAAAGCGCCGAAGTTTGTGATGCGGACAACCTTTCCCTTGTATATCCTGCCAACTTCCACGTCGGCTATGATTTCTTCAACTATCTTTTTTGCAGCATCGACAGACTTCGAATCTTCCGCGGATATGGTAATTGTTCCATCATCATCCACATTCATGTTAACGGATGTATCCGCTATGATTTTCTTGATTATCTTACCCCCCGGGCCGATAACGTCTTTTATTTTATTAACGCTGATTTTTATAGTTAATATTTTCGGGGCAAGCGGCGATATCTGTTCGCGGGGAGCATTTATTATCTTTTCCATTTCATCCAGAACGTGCTCCCTGCCCGCTTTGGAACGAGCCAGAACCTCTTTCATTATTTCCAGGTCAAGCCCTTTCACCTTCATGTCCATCTGTATTGCGTTAATACCTTTTCTCGTGCCGGCCGCCTTGAAATCCAGGTCACCGTAGTGGTCCTCTGCCCCTTCTATATCCGACAGTATAACCGTTTTATCGGGTTCCTTTACCAGCCCGATTGAAACCCCGGCGACGGGAGCGGATATTTCTATCCCGGCATCCATCAGGGCAATACTTCCCCCGCAAACCGATGCCATTGACGATGAACCGTTTGACTCCAGTATATCCGATACTATCCTTATGATATAAGGAAAATCATCGCTGACGGGAAGCACCTGTTTCAATGCCCTCTCAGCCAGGGCGCCGTGCCCTATTTCCCTGCGCCCGGGGCCCCTGTCCGGCCGAACCTCTCCTACGCTATATGAAGGGAAATTATAGTGAAACATGAATTTTTTCTTATATTCCTCTTCCAGTCCGTCTATTATCTGGCTGTCCATCATCGTTCCCAGGGTTACCACAACAAGAGCCTGCGTCTGTCCGCGTGTAAACAAAGCGGAACCATGTGTTCTCGGCAGGAAACCCGCACATCCGCTTATCGGGCGTATCTCATCACTGGCTCTGTTTCCCCTTCTCTTTCCTTCCTCTACAATTGATCTGCGAATGCAGGTCCTCTCAATATTGTCCAGCACCACCTTGATTTCAAGTTCTTCCCCGGGCAATGAACCATCAGAATATTTTTCAAGCACCTCATTCTGAAGCAAGGCTCTTGCTTCCTCTCTTTTTATCTTATCTTCAATTGCCATTATTTCCTTAAGCCTGTTGGTGAAATTGTTTTTTATTTCTTCTTTTTTCGTTTCATCAAGTACTTTCTTGCCTACAGCAATTTTTGGTTTACCGCATTCTTTTATGATGGATTCTTCAAGTTTGATTAATTTCTTTATTTCCTCATGACCCGCCTTAATCGCGTTCAGAACCACCTCTTCAGACACTTCTTCTGCTTCCCCCTCTATCATAAGGATTGAATCATCTGTGCCTGAGATAACAATGTTCAATTCGCTTGCTTCCTTTTGGGCCAAAGTGGGATTAATGATATAATCCTCATCCACTTTTGCCACACGCACCGCAGACATTCCTTCAATTGGCGGAACCTGTGAAATGCTCACGGCGCAGCTTGCGCCTATCAGGGCGGGAATATCCGCATCGTTTTCCTTATCAAAAGACAGCACGGTAATCGATACCTGAATGTCATTGTAGAAAT
>JAUXDE010000005.1 GCA_030618495.1 Clostridia bacterium | reverse complement strand
GGTTGTTGAAAGCGTTCACGAACCTTTGGCCCTGTACAGGGTTACAGATAACAAGAAAGAGGAATTATCTTTCATAAAAGGCAGGGATGTGTCAGTGGTTTCCGGTATAGGGAACCCGCAGTCCTTTGAGGAGACCGTAAAGGGATTGGGCGCGAATATTACCGGGAAGTTCATATTTCCCGACCATCATGATTATACGGAAGAGGACATAAACAGGATAAATGCAGGGAAGGGGCTTATCATTACCACGGAAAAAGACGGGGTGCGCCTTGCCGGCAGGGTGGATGATGATGTATGGGCGCTGAAGGTTGTTTTAAGGATTGTTTCAGAAAACAGGTTATGGGAAGAAAAAATAAAAAACTGTTTATTGCAGTAATTGTCCTGTTTATGATAGTAACATCGGGTTTATGTTTTGCTCCCGAAGAATTTCTGATTAACGGCAGGCATATGTACAGAAAAGTGAATTATCCCGGGTTCAGGGTTGGGGAGAGGTTAAAATATAATGTAACGTGGAATAAAGTTGTTAGCGTGGGCTACGGGGAGCTACATGTCAAGGAAATCATAAACGTTAAAAAACGGGATATATATCACGTGATTTTTAAGGTAAGGACCTCGATGTTCTTTGACATATTTTTCAAGATAAGGGACGTTTTCGAGGGCTATATTGATAAGGCAGGCTGCTTCTCCTGGGGATTTAAGATGGATATAAACGAAGGAGAGAAACACTACACGAGGGAAACCCTGTTCGACCAGAAGAATAATTACGGCCTGCACAATAGCAGTTACAGGAAAGGTGTAAGGAAAGCCTCGATACTGCCGTACATGCAGGATTTTGTGTCTGCCATGTACTATGCAAGAAGGTTTAACATGGAACAGCAAAAGCACGTGGTTTTTAATATGGATAATGACGGAAAGGCTTATGAGACGACTATTAAGTTTGTGAAGAGGGAAAGAATCTCAACGAAAATTGGCAGGGTGGACGCGGTTAAACTCGATATATCGTGGTACAAGCGCGGAGGAAATAAAAGGGTAAAAGAAAGTCATTTTTTCTGGTTGAGCGCTGACGAAGACAGGCTGCCGCTTAAGATTGAATCGGTGGGTGGTATAGGCAAGTTCATTACCAGTCTTGTAAAGGTTTACGACAGGGGAAAAAGATAGAATAGAGGAGTGAAAAATGAAAAAAGTAATGGCATTCACGATGGGAATTGTTTTTATGATGGGGCTGACGGTGTCCGGCTGTACAACAGCTTTAAATTCTAAAAGGGAAGAGATTCCTGTTGCAGGTGAGACAAGCGCTGCGGAAAAGGAGGTGGATTTGGAGAAATTGGATGTAATGAAGGACAAGTTTCATGCAAGAATTACGACGGAGAAAGGTGATATTGAGTTTGAGTTTTATGCCGAGGATGCGCCGAATACGGTTAAGAATTTCGTAACCCTTGCAAAAGAGGGATTCTACGACGGGCTGACTTTTCACCGTGTTGTGGCGGGTTTTGTAATCCAGGGCGGATGCCCCAAGGGTGACGGGACCGGTGGCCCCGGGTATAATATCAATGCCGAGTTTAATTCGCGTAAACACCTTGACGGCGCGGTGGCGATGGCAAGAAGCCAGGACCCCGACAGCGCGGGAAGCCAGTTTTATATCTGTCTCGGGCCGCAGGCATTCCTTGACGGCAAGTATACCGTGTTCGGGCAGGTTACGAAGGGGATGGGTGTAGTAAAAACCATTAAGATGGGCGACGTGATGAAAAAGGTGTCAATATTAAAGAAAAAATGAAATAAGGAGTAAGATTTGGCAAATATTGTATTAATCAGGGAAGGTAATGCAAATTACGCAAGTGATATTGAAGAATCATTAAAGCCACTGGGGCATAAAGTGGTCAATGTCAACGTTAATGATATAGCAGATATCAGTAAGGATAATTACGCGCTGGTTATTCTGTTTGTTTCCTCAAGGAAAAATGTTTCTTCGGCAGTGTCCGCCGTGCGTTCGGAACATATGCTGAGATACACTCCTTTTATCATAGTAGACCGGGGAAAAGTGTTTTCAGGGGCGGCAGAGGATGAAATGATTGACTTTCTGAGCAAGTATTCTGTTGATGATATCATACGCAGCACTTCGGAAAAACTTTCTGCCTACAGGATCAGCAAGTATATCCACAGGCTGGAAGTAAACCAGGATCTTAATCCCCTTACCGGGTTGCCGGGCAACATGATAATCAACCGCATTATTACCAGGAAGATGCTTGATTCAAAAGACGGGTATTCAGTCGTTTATTCCGACGTTAACGATTTCAAGGCGTATAATGATACGTACGGTTTCCACGCGGGAGATATGGTTATAAAACGAACTGCGGATACCCTGCAGAACGCCCTTAGCCATCCGGAAGATGCTTTTCTCGGGCATATAGGCGGTGACGATTTCGTTATGGTCATGCCAACCGGGGATGTTGAAAAGGTAGTGAAGAAGGTTATCAGGAATTTTGAGAAGGGCGTCAAGGAATTTTATCAGCCGCTTGATTATGAAAGAGGGGGAATAATAAGCATTGACCGCGAGGGAAGACGGCAGAAGTTTGACCTTATAAGCCTGTCTCTGGTGTCGTTTTCAAATAGGAAGGGGATGTTTAACAGTGTAAACGAAATTGCAGAGTACGCGGGGGCATTAAAGCATATTGCAAAAAAGAACAGTAAAACCCGCAAAAAAAGTTTTCATCTGAAAGGCAGTGAAACGAGTATGAGAAGCAGGTCGTTTTCTCTGTTAAATCTTGCCTGTGATGCCGGTGTCAGTGTCGGTTACAGGAAGGCAGCGATTGAGGCAATGGGAGAAATCCAGGAGAAACAGCATGAGGAAACCTTGTTTGTATTGCTGGACAAGGATTTGCCGTACCAGTTGAAGAAGAGTTGTATTTACGCGCTGGGCAAGCTGAGATCGATGAAGGCGGTAAAAAGACTTATGGAGTTCATCAATGACCCTAATCCTCACCTGAGGTCAAGGGCGGTTGAGGCCCTTGCGAATATCGGCACGACACAGGCAGTCCCGGTGTTGATAAAGGCTTTGAGGGACAGAAACATCCATACAAGGCGCATGGCTGCTCTTACACTCGGCAGGCTTGGAGATGCGAGGGCGATAGGAGAACTAATCAGGATATTACAGTCAAAAGACCCTGAGCTTAAGAGGAATGCAATAGTTTCTATAGGTGAACTGGGTGACCCCGATACCGCCGAACTGGTGTTGAATATGCTGGATAATCAGGATATTATCATAAAAAAGGAAGCAATACGCGCGCTGGGACGGATACACAGCGTTAAGGCCGTGGGGAAGTTCCTGGAGATGATGAAAAAGGAAGACGCTGAAATAAGGGATAGAATTGCATCAGTGTTATTTGAGATTCTAACCAATTGCAGTATAAATGATGTTAGTAAATATTTCTCCGAAATTGTTGAGTGTTCAAGGGATCCTGCCCCGTCCGTAAGGGGAGTATTTATGGATATACTGGGTCTTATACCGGATGAAGGAGCAAAGACTCGTCTTAAGGAATGCCTCAAAGACAGAAGCGGATACGTCAGGTGGCATGCTACTTTCGCCTTGTCCGGTAAGAAGGGAAGGGAAATAGTGTTTCTTATCATGAAGCGGTTAAGGGACAATAATGATCAGGTGAGGATTGCCGCCGCCCGTTCACTCGGTAGGATGGGAAATCTCAATGCGCTGGAAGCCCTGAGGATTGCGCTTAAGGATACAAGTTACAGGGTCAGTCAGGAGGCGGCTGAAGCTATAATAGGTATTTTAAGGTCAGTGAGGAAAAGTTAATCATGTGGTTGCTTTATCAAATAGTTTTAACGGTTATCGCCATTTTTTTTATTCCTTACATATTATACAGGATGGTTGGTCAGCCCGGGGAATGGAAGCAGCGTTTTGGGATCTATCCACCTGAGATACGTGATAAGTTCAAAAATAATAGTGTTATCTGGATTCATTCTTCATCGGTGGGAGAGGTGATGGCTGCCGGGTCACTTGTTAAATCGCTCAGGCGTGTACACCCGGAAGCAAAGTTGATAATGTCCACGATGACAGCCACCGGCAGGTTGCTGGCTGAAAAATCAGCAGGGGTTGACATGACTGTTTTTGCACCCCTTGACCTGAAGTGGACGGTAAGAAAAGCATTAAATAACTTTAATCCCGCGCTGTTAATTGTGATTGAAACGGAAATATGGCCGAATTTCATCAGAGAAGCAAAGAAGAAAGGAGTGCCGGTTATGATTGCGTGCGGCAGGATATCACTGAAATCATACCGCTGGTACAGGCTTTTGAGGCCTTTCTTTAAAAAAGTGTTGAGTAATGTCGTTGTGTTCAGCATGCAGACAACCGGAGATGCGCAAAGAATCGCGAACATAGGGGCTAAGCCATCAAATATAAAAATATCAGGTAACATGAAATTTGACAGGGCAGTGGATTTAACCGTTACGGAAGAGGAAAGGAATAGCATACTGAAATTGCTGGGTTTTGCGCCGGACAAAAAAATCATAGTTGCCGGCAGTACGCGTAAAGGGGAAGAGGAAATAATTCTTGAATCGTACGGGGAAATACACAAATCTTTTCCCGGGGCCCGGCTGGTTGTGGCTCCGCGTCATCCCGGCAGGTTAAATGAGATAACGTCAATGTTTAAACGAAAAGGAATGGGGTTTGTCATGTTCACCAAACTTTCCAGAGAGGGCAGGAATGATGGGGGGGAAGTGGTGTTAATTGACATAATAGGGGAGCTGACCCGTATTTACAGGGTGGCTGATATTGTTTTCGTGGGAGGCAGCCTGGTCCGTAAGGGCGGCCACAATATACTTGAACCTGCAAGTTTTGGGAAGAGTGTTGTATTCGGGCCCTACATGGATAACTTTAGTGAAATCTCAGAACTGTTCATTAGCGGTGATGCTGCTATCCAGGTTGCAGATAAAGAGGAATTAACCCCTGTTTTACTTGATTTGCTGGAGAATCCCGATAAGAGGGATAATCTTGGAAGAAATGCCGCAGAATTAATAAGCAAAAACAGGGGAGCGTCCGACAGGAATGCCGGGCTGACAAGAAACCTTATAAGATAATGAATAAATTTATAAAAGCGATAGGACGGGAGGCTGGCTGGTACGCGCTGGTCTTTTCTGATATTATAATAAAGTTTCTTCCGGGAAAGTTTACGTTCATCTTAATGAGAACCATTGGAAGGGCGGTGTACTTTCTGCTCGGTTACAGGCGCAGGATTGCGTTGAATAATTTAACTTGGGTTTTCGGTAAAGAAAAAAGCTCAAAAGAGATAAGGAAGATAGTAAAAACGATTGTAAATGATTTGATAAGAAATCACTACGAACTTGTATCACTTTATCATGGCGGGAACAGCGGCATCAGGGAAATCGTGGATATAGAGGGCCGTGAAAATATTGACAGGGCTCTTCAAAAAGGCAGGGGAGTAATTATGGTTAGCGCCCACATGGGGAACTTTGAGATAGTCTGCGGCAGGATGACCGCTGAAGGTTACGAGTATTCCGCCATGGCTGCCAGCTCCAGGGACGAAAGGGCGAAGAAATATTTTTCAAGAATCTGGAAAAAACAGGGAATGGATATAATACCGTCCCGTCCTGTTTTTACAGCTTTAAAAAGGTCTGTAAAGGCGCTTGAAAATAACAGGATACTTGCAATATATGCAGACCAGAATAACGCGCTCGGCGGAGCATTCGTTGATTTTTTCGGCCGCCCGGCAGCAACCGCTACGAGCCCGGCGTCACTTGCCCTGAGAACCGGAGCTCCGGTGATTCCCGTATTCATCGTGAGAGTCGGAGAAAATAAACACAGGATTATTATTGAACCCCCGGTTGATACGGGGCGGAGGGATGGAGATAAACCGGTAAAAAGGTCTTCCCCGGAGGATTGGCAAGCCGAAATAATGGAAATTACACTGAAAATAAACAGGATTATCGAAAAATATATCAGGAAGTATCCTGAGCAATGGTGGTGGTTTCATGATAGGTGGAAAAGAAAACTTAAAGATTCTGATAAAATCGGTTAACTGGATAGGGGATGCTGTTTTCATGACTCCTTCCTTAAGGGGACTCAGGGAAAGGTTCCCTGCAAGCCGGATAACAGTGCTTGTCAATCCGAGGGTCAAGGACATATTCAGCCGGAACCCGGACGTTGACGAGTTGATTATATATGACAGGAAAAAAGAAAAAACGATAATACAGAAGTGGAGGTTTTTAAAAGAGTTAAGAAAAAGAAAATACGATATTGGAATAGCGGTTCAGCCTCGTTCGTACGAAGCGGCCCTTATTCTGTTTTTTAGCGGTGCCAGGGAAAGAATTGGGTACAGTCATTATTTGCGAAATATATTTCTGACGAAAACCGTAAAACTGACCGGTGATATAAAACATGATGTTGACGTGTTTTTTGATGTTATGAAACCCCTTGAAGTAAAGCTTGAGCGGAAGAGGATTGTACTTAACACGGATAAAAAATCCGATGAATGGGCGGATAGCTTCATGAAGGAAAATTCGATTGATCCGGGCGGTTTGCTGGTAGGGTTGAATCCCGGGGCTCAAAGCCAGGCAAAAAGATGGTTTGAGGACAGGTATGCGAAACTTGCGGATAGAATAGTGAGGGAGCTGGGAGGCAGGGTTATAGTGTTCAGCGGCCCCGGTAGTGAAGAAGCAGCAGGTAATGTGCGCTCCATGGCGGAAGAGGAATTGATTGATGGAAAGTCGGATATTTTACAGCTTGCCGCCCTGTGCAGGAAGTGCAGGGTTGT
This sequence comes from Clostridia bacterium, assembly GCA_030618495.1. Taxonomy (GTDB): domain Bacteria; phylum UBA6262; class WVXT01; order WVXT01; family JAUXBS01; genus JAUXBS01. The sequence continues at coordinate 24,395 of JAUXDE010000005.1, read as the reverse complement.
TGTAAGCAATTGTACGGGGCCAGCGCATGTTGCCGCCGCCGTGGGGACTCCTGTTATTGTAATCGTGGGTACAAGCGAACCCGCCAGAACTCGCCCGTACGGCGAAGGGCATGTTACGATAAAGAAAACACTGCCGTGCAGTCCCTGTTTTCGAAAGCAGTGCGAAGAGCGAACCTGCATGAAAATGGTAACTGTAGATGAGGTCTTTAAAGCGGTACAGCGGAAAGTGAAATGAAAAAACATAAATTACCGTCTGGATACAGTTTTGTCAGGAAAGACAGTACTGTCATGATACTTGCAGATAAACACAGGGAACAATTGCTGGGGGCGGGTATTGAAGACCCGCAGGCAATGGTGGACAATAGCGCGGACGCGGTTAAGCTGAGCGGAGGAAGGGGGATGACATATTCAATACCCCTGGACGTGCAAAAGGGCGGCATAAGATTAATTATCCGGCATTATGAGCACGGAGGAGTATTCAGGAAAGTATTCGGTGATATATTTATAGGGTGCTCAAGGCCGTTAAATGAACTGGCTGTTAACTGCAGAGCGATTGAAATGGGTTTGCCGGTGCCTGGGGCAATAGCAGTGTGCATTAAGAAATATTTTGGAGTATTTACAAGGAACTGGTTTATTTCAAGGGAAATAACAATGGCGGTAAATGCAGCCGATTGGCTTGTCGGAGCAGATAACATGCCGGGAGTGGCTTCTGTCGGGAAGAGGAAATCGATGTTTAGCGCTGTGTCGGATGCAGTAAGAAATATGCACGATAAAGGCCTGTATCATAACGATTTAAACCTTAATAACATATTGTTCAGGGAAAGTGATAGCGGATTTGAGGTTTTTCTGATTGACCTTGACAAGACAAGGATAAAAACGCCCATGCGCATTAATAGGAGAATGAAAAACTTGTTACGCCTGAACCGCTCTGTTGAGAAGCTTGCCTCGGGAAACGTCCTTGTGAAAGGCAGGGAAAAGTTAAGGTTCCTTAAGCGTTATTTCACCAATACCGCAAATAGAGTGGACAGAAGGTTTATAGTTAAATGCTTGAAATCAGAGAGGTAATAAAATGAGAAAGCTTTCAGTGGTAATTATTACGCGTAATGAGGCGAACAATATTGAAGAGTGCCTGGAATCCGTTAAATGGGCAGATGAAATTGTTGTGCTTGATTCGTTCAGCAACGATGAGACGGTTAATATATGCCGCCGGTATACCGAAAAAATATACCAGAGTAAATTTACTAATTATTCCCTGCAGAAAAACATGGTGCTGGACAGGGCAACTAACGACTGGGTGTTGAGTGTTGACGCGGACGAGAGGATCACTCCCCGGCTGAAGACGCAGATTATTAAGGTTATCAATGAAGAAAGCGAAGAATACGCCGGGTATCATATCCCGAGAAGGAATTATTTTTTTGGAGAATGGGTAAGGCATTGCGGCCTGTACCCCGACTATGTCCTGCGGTTGTTCAGGAAGTCGAAAGGCAGGTTCCGGGATAAGATGGTGCACGAGAGCGTCAAGCTGAACGGTAAGGCGGGACGCATTGAAGAGCCGCTGGAACATTATACTTATGCCTGTATTAATGATTATATAGACAGGATGAAACGTTATTCCTCGCTTTTCGTACAACAAATGCGCAGGGATAATAAGAAGTCAAGATGGTATAATTTAATAGTTAATCCCACGGCGGCTTTTATAAAGATGTATTTTTTGAAGAAAGGATTTCTTGACGGGAAGCTTGGTTTTATAGTCTGTGTTCTGTACAGCTATTATGCTTTCCTGAAGTACGCTATGTTATGGGAAAAGAAATAATCACTATTCTGCACACGGAATCATCCATCGGCTGGGGCGGGCAGGAAATGCGGATTCTGCTTGAGTCTCAGGAGCTTATAAAAAGGGGTTTCAGGGTGATTCTTGCCTGCAACCCGCGAGGTAGGATTGCGGACAGGGCTGAAAGGGCAGGGCTGTCCGTTTACAGGGTGGGGATGCATAAACATCTTAGTTTAATCTCAAGCATGAAACTTTTCAGGATAATGAAAAAGGAGAAGGTGAGAATCCTGAATACCCACAGTTCCATAGACAGCTGGCTGGCGTCTCCGGCGGCAAGGTTTGCGGGAATTCCTGTTATTAGAACAAAACATGTAGGATTACAAGTCAAAAAATCTTTTCTTACAAGAATTCTCTACGTATACTTGTGTGACAGGATTATGACAGCAGGAATGACACTGAGGCAGATGTTTATCGATAAGAAGATAGTTACACAGAATAAAATTGTATCTATTCCGACGGGTGTTGATGAAAATAAATATAGTCCGCATGTAAGCGGAAAAGTTATAAGGGATGAATTCAAAATAAGACAGGATCAGCCATTAATAGGGATTATTGCCGTAATCAGGCATGGGAAGGGACATAAAGATTTTCTAAGCGCTGCCAATGAAGTATTAAAGATAAATAAGGAATGCAGGTTCATTGTTGTAGGTGAATTAAGTGAGAAGAAAACATCGGAAGATATATTGAGTAAGATGAAAGAATTGCAGTTAAAAGATAAAATAATTATGACGGGACATAGAGATGATATTTCCCTAATAATTGCTTCTCTGGACATACTTGTTTCATGCTCTTATTACGAAGGAATTCCGCAGTCAATCCTGCAGGCGCTGGCATCAGCCAAACCCGTAATAGCCACAGACGTAGGTTCCTGTAGTGAAGTAATAAAGGACGGAGAAACCGGCATTTTAATCCAGCCGGGGGATTTTATGGCTTTATCAAAAGGGATTATTTCTTTGATAAAAGACCGTGACTATGCGGGCAAGCTGGGAAAGAACGGCCGTGAGTTTGTCCTTAAGAATTTCAGTGTGGAGAAAATGGCTGGTAAGGTGGAAAATCTTTACCGGGATTTACTTGAACAATGAAAGTAGCCTTAATAAGACAGAAGTATCATAGCATGGGCGGGGCCGAGAAAAACATGGTTATACTGGCCCAGGGCCTTTTAAAAAGAGGGCACGATGTGTCCGTCTTCTGCAGGGAATGGGATGAGCAGTCAAAAGGTGGAATTAAATTCAACAGGATTGTTGTTCCGGCAAAACCGGCATTTCTAAAACTGCTTCTCTTTGATTGTTTTGTGAGAAAAGAACTCAGGAAGAGCGAGTGGGATATAACGCATTCCTTTGAAATGATGTCTTCACAGGACGTGTACCGCGCCAGCGGCGGCTGCGCCCGGAGCTGGAATATGAAACTTGAGGAAATACGCCCGGGAGCGCTGGGTAAGTTAATGGTTTACATGCGGTTTTACCGGTTGGTTGAACAGTGGTTGGAAAAAAGAGCGTTCAAGAAGGGCCATTACAGGAAGATAATTGCGATATCGAAGAGAGTGAAGGATGAAATAATGAAGTGCTACGGAGTGCCTTCGAGGGACGTAGAGGTCATTTATAACGGTGTCGATTTAAAAGAATACAATCCACAAAATAGGAATATATTCCGGGATGAAACAAGAAAAATATATAACCTGGGACCGGATGACTTCGTGGTCCTATTCGTCGGCTCGGGTTTTGAACGAAAGGGCCTGGGAAACCTGATAAAAGCCATTGCCCTTGTCGCTGGCGATAAGAATATCAAACTACTGGTCGCCGGGCACGGCAAGAGAGCAAGATACACCAGGATTGCCGGAAAACTTAAAATAATGGACAATATTGTTTTTGCCGGCAAGGTGGCTGACGTTAAAAAACTGTATGCTGCTGCTGATGTTTTTGTTTTGCCGAGCGTTTATGAGCCGTTTGGCACTGCCTGCCTTGAATCGCTTGCGGCCGGCTTGCCAACGATAGTTAGTGAAGCGTGCGGGGCAAGCGAGATAATAACGGATAATGCTGATGGCCTAATCGTTCGTGATTGTCAGAACACAGAAGAAATTGCGGAAAAGATAAAGATGACTTTTAATAATGAGTTCAGGAAGGAACTTGAGGGAAAAAGCAGGCTGCTTGCAGAGAAATATACGGTAGATAAATACGTTGAAAAAACGATTGCCGTCTATACTGCGGCTGTTAAATGATTATATGAAAAAAATAAGCTGGGACACACCGATAATCTTCTTTATTTTCAGTTACGCGTTTTTTGCTCCGTTCTCTCTTTTCGGCTCCAACGTGTCACTGGGGCTGGCTTTGATATGCTGGGCGGCAAAAACGATTGCGGGCGGAAAATTCAAAATCCTTAAGAACCCGCTTAACATACCGCTGCTCATATTTACGGCGGTAATTGGGATAAGCGTTTTGACGTCAACCGATTTGTCCCATAGTCTTGAGAAATATGATTCTATGTGGATGGTATGTATATTTTTCCTGGCAGCTAATAATATAACAGGTAAGAAACAACTTAAAAAGATAATGACTATTCTCGTTTTGGTTACCGCTGTTATCAGTATAGCCGGTATCATAGAGCATTTTACGAGGGTGAACCTGTTCCGTGAAAGCAATTTTGCTGTTAACAAGTGGCTCGGTGAGCCGACAGCGAGGGCTTCCGGCTCTTTTTCGCACCCGGTAAAGTTTGCAATGTTTCTTGTAATGATTTTACCTGTTACATTAGGCAGTATATTTTATGAAAAAAAGCGGGTGAAAAAGCTGTTGTTTATCGTTTGTTTCGTTCTGTTATTATTTGCTCTTATAGTTACTTACAGCAGGGGATGCTGGATTGCCTTAATGTCTGCGGCGATATTTTTCGGACTGTTTAATTTAAAACTTAAAAATACCATTGTTATCTTTTCAGGCCTGTTGACAGCAATAATCATATTTGTATTGTTATTCCCAGGTTCGGGTTTCTCGAGAAGGTTGAAAACAGTAACGGATACCAGGTTCAATACTTCAAATATCCAGAGAATTGTATCATGGAAAAGGTGCCTGAGAATGATAAAGGGCAGTCCTGTTATTGGAGTGGGGTGGGGGCGGATAGAAGAGGAAAACAGAAAGTACGTAAGGGAAGGTGAAAAGCCGTTTAACCATGCGCATAATACTTTCCTGAATTTTGCGGTTGAAACGGGACTTGCCGGGCTGGGCGCGCTTTTATGGCTATTTGTTATTATATTTGTAAGAGGTTTTTGGATAATAAAAAACACAGGGGATGAATGGCTTAGAATAATGGCTTGCGGGATACTGGCATCGATTGTTGCTTTTAATGTTTCCGGGATGATGGATTGCCCCTTCACCGTTCCTGTAGTAACGGAGTTGTTTTATTTTCTAACTGGGGCTTTGTTTGCGATAAAAGGAGGAGAAAATGGCTGAAACACTCGGCAGTCTGGTTGATAAGTTGACGATAAAAAACATACGACTGGAATTCTTGAAATCCGGGAAGGGTAAGATTAAAGATGCCGGTAAAAAGATAAGCGTTGTCAAACAACAGAGGAAGGATTTGATTGAAGAGATAAACGGATTTCTTGCGGGAGCGATAAAAGGAAGAGTAAGGCTAAAAGAATTGAAAGTAAAACTTTATAACAGGCCTTCTAAAATAGAGTATAAAGAAGGCCTGGGGCAATTGATAGACAGGCTTGCTTTAAAAAACCTTGATATATGGAAGCTTGAGGACGAGGTAAGGCGGCATGATGTGAGTAACGCATGCATAGTAAAAAGCAAGCGGAATATAGATACTGCAAATCAATTAAGGAACGATTTAATGGATGCAATAGACACTTTGCTGGAGAAAAAAATAAAGAAACGGAAATAATGAAGAAAATACTTATCATACGCTTGAGCGGGCTCGGAGACGTAGTCTGCTCCTTGCCCCTTTTGTCAGCTCTTCGCAGGAAGTTTCCGGAAGACCATATAGCATGGCTTGTGAGCAGTAAGGCAAAGGACGTGGTGAGCGGACATCCTTATCTTGACGAGGTTATAGTATTTGAAAAAAACAGGGGTTTGTCCGCAGTTGTTCCCCTGGTGCGGAAATTGAGGCGCGCCGGGTTTGAAATGGTTATTGACCCGCAGAGCCAGACAAGGAGCGGTATAATATCCCTGTTAAGCGGCGCTCCGGTAAGGATTGGTTTTACTCCAGGAGTCAGCAAAGAGCCGAATTCCATATTCATGAATGAAAAGGTTTTGCCCGGTCCCGGGGAGACGCATAACGTTGACAGGGACCTGAGTTTTGCCAGGCACCTTGGGATTGATGCCGGGAAAAAGGAATTCAATATATATATTGGTGAAGAGGATAGGGAATACATTGATAATTTCCTGAAGCAAAGCGGGATAAAAGATGATGAGGTACTTGTAGGTTTGAGTATAGCAGGCAGTTTGCCAAACAGGAAATGGAGTAACAGGAACTGGGCGGCACTTGTTGATGAACTTTCTTCTCTAGAGAAAAAAAGAGCTATTATCCTGTGGGGTCCCGGGGAGGAAGAAAAGGTGAAGGAAATAATTGAGTCTGCAGGGGGGGCTCCCCTTATAGCTCCCGGTACGAACTTGAAGCAGCTTGCCGCGCTTCTATCCTGTTGTAAACTGGTAATAGCCAATGATTCCGGACCGATGCATCTGGCCGTTGCCATGGGAACTCCGGTCATAGGGTTGCATGGCCCATCGAATATTGAGAGAACCGGCCCCTATGGCGACATGAATATAGCCATTAGGAAAGATTTAACAGCGTTGAAATGTTTCAGTCACGGCAGGAAGGATACTCGCTGCAAAAAATTCAGGAGCTGCGAAAAAACGGACTGCATGGAGCTGATTACGGTTAAAGACGTCATGGGAGCGGTTAAGAAAATGATGGGGAGGATAAAATGACAGAGACAATACAGAATAAGAAATACAGGCAGGTATGGATATGGGTTTTCATATTGTTGTTTGTGATTTCCGGCACAAGGCTGCTTTTTAAGGTTAAGGGTGATTACTTGATATATTATGATTCCATCAAGTATTCATTGAGCGGGTCACCGGAAAAAGTGTATACACAGGAAGGTGACGGATTTTTTTATATGCCTTTCGCCTACCTGCTCATGCACCCGATTGGATGGTTCCCCATAAAGGTGAGCAGGATAATACATCATTTTATTGAATCGGCTTTGCTGATGCTTTCCTGTTTAATGTTTCTTAAGCTTGCGCTTCCGGAGAAAAAGTATGTGCCGTACCTCATGGGTGTTACGCTGATTCTGACATCAAGGTTCCTGCATAATAATTATGGTTACGGGCAAATGAATGTAATCATATTGTTTAATATTATTGCAGGAATTTTCTTTTTTCACAGGAATAAATACGTATTGGCTGCTCTTTTTATGGCGGTTGCTGTTTCGTTTAAGATAACGCCTGTAATCTTTGTCCTTTACTTCCTTCTGAAAAAAGAATTCAGGTTTGTCCTGTATATTATTACTACGGTAGTGTTTCTGAATTTTATCCTGCCGCTTGCCTTCTGGGGCATTGAAGGAGGATTTGCTGTGTGCAAGGAGTGGATGTTTTCACAGTATAAGCTCGGGAGTAGTTATATGACAAAGTATTCAAATTACAGCTTTCTATCACTGCTTTTTCGTTACCTGACAGAATATTCCTGGAGTGATAAAAGTGGGGGGTGCTGTCCGGGAAATATCTTATCGCTTTCCAGGAGCAATACGCTTATTGCTTATTCGGCGTGCGCGGCTGCTGTTATGTGGGGGTTCATAAGAAAATTCGGTAAATCCATGAAGGAAATAAGAACAATGCATCCTGACGGCAATTTGTTCCTGGCGATGCTGCCGGAATACTCAATAGTTATTATTATCATGCTTCTGTTTTCTCCTGTTTCATGGCAGCATCATTTCACATTGCTCTTCATACCGCATTTTTGTGTCACTTATTATTTGTTAAAAAACAGGATAGAAAACAACAAAATGATATTCAGTCTGGTGGTTGCATCATTTATAGTAGGCGGGCTGACTACACCCGTGTTTATGGGGGTTGATTTCAGCAGGACATTAATGAATTATTCGGCTATAACAATAAGCGCTTTGCTATTGTTGGCGGCTGTTACGCTATGTAGTGTAAGAAACTTTAAGGAGAATACAGGAAAATGAGAAACGTAAGTATATAGGAAAACAGGAAGGCCTGGTTTTCTTTTCAAACAAATAATATATAAATACTTATAAAATATTTAGTAGTATTTGAATTATTAGATAAAATATGGTATATTTTACAATTAATGAAAATAACCTGTATAATACCGGCTCGATTGGATTCAAAAAGGTTCCCGGGTAAAGTCCTGGCGGATATTGCCGGCAAACCAATGCTCCAGCATGTATATGAACAAGCCGGGAAGTCAAAATTGGTGGACAGGGTAGTTGTAGCTGCGGGAGAGAGCAGGATAGTTGATGCGGTCAGGAAATTTGGCGGGGAATCGATTTTAACGCCAGAGTGCAGGAGTGGAACGGACAGGGTGGCTGTTGCGGCGGAAGAAATGGACGCCGATATCATTGTTAATGTACAGGGCGATGAGCCGTTGATTACCCCAGAAGTGATTGACTCTACCGTAGGAATGTTGGTGGAAGATGAAAACATTAAAATGGCAACCGCCGCTTCGCCGGCAAGCGACACCGGACAGTTTAACGATACTAATGTCGTAAAAGTTGTCGTGGACAGGGATTCATTTGCGCTGTATTTTTCAAGGTCCCCTATTCCTTCTCCCGGAAGGGGGAATGATAAAGGGGGCAGTAGGGGAGATTTTCTGAAGCATATCGGGATATACGTTTACAGGAAGGAATTCTTGAAGGAATTCGTTAATATGAAATCATGCCCGCTTGAAGAAGCGGAAAAACTTGAGCAGTTGAGAGCCCTTGAAAACGGATGTAGGATAAAAATTGCGGTTGTAGAAGCGGATTTAATCAGCGTTGATACGGCAGAAGACATTAGTATGGTTGAACGGGAAATGGAAAAAAGGAGAAAACTTGAAGAAAGAGGTTGAGGCGGGAGGCGTAATAATCGGCAACAGGCGTAAGCTGGTTTTAATGGCAGGACCCTGTGTCATAGAAACAGAGTCGGCAACATTAAAACTTGCGGGGCAGATAAAGAAAATTGCCGAAGAAATCAGAATGCCTTTTATCTTTAAATCATCTTATGATAAGGCAAACAGGACTTCAATTAAATCGTTCAGGGGTCCCGGGCTAAAAAAGGGGCTTAAGATATTGAAGAAGGTTAAGGACGAACTTGATGTTCCCGTGTTGACCGACATACACAGTCCGGAGGATGCGGCTCCGGCGGCGGAAGTTGCCGATATACTTCAAATTCCGGCTTTTCTAAGCCGGCAGACGGATATTATTATGGCTGCCGCTAAAACCGACAGGCCCGTTAATGTAAAAAAAGGACAGTTCATGGCTCCTCATGATGTAAAGCACATAATCGAAAAAGTAAGGCGCGGGGGAAACAATAAACTTCTTTTGACAGAGCGGGGAACTTTCTTTGGGTATAATAACCTTGTGGTTGACATGCGTTCTTTAACCATTATGGCGTCTTTTGGCTGTCCGGTGATTTTTGACGTTACTCACAGTATTCAGCAGCCCGGCGCGGATGGGAAAACAAGCGGCGGACAGCCCGAGTTCATCTCATGCCTGGCAGGAGCTGCCATTGCCGTGGGTATTGCGGGCCTTTTCGTTGAGGTACATCATGATCCCGGCAGGGCTTTATCGGACGGGACGAGCATGTTAGAACTCAAGAGTTTAAAAAAAATACTCCGTCATGTTAAAAAAATAGATGAAGTGGTGAAAAAGGAGATATAAGTATATGAAATGTCCCAAATGCGGCCAGATGAATAAGAATGAGGCAAAGACATGTAACAAGTGCGGGGCTGAACTGCAAATGCCGATGCTTACGTGGAAATGGCATGCGAAAACCCTGGCGATTATTTATGTTGTACTGGCGGTGTTCTATGTGTTGATACGGTTGTTAATTAAGGATTAAACGGGGGTTTCTGTGGATATTATTAAGCATGCAAGAGAAGTAATGAATATTGAAGCGGGCGCGATAATATCTGCCGCTGGGAAATTGGGGCAGGGATTTAAGAAAGCGGTAAGGTTGATACACGACTGCAAGGGCAAGGTGGTTGTAACGGGGGTCGGTAAATCAGGAATTATCGGAAAGAAAATTGCAGCTACTCTCTCAAGCGTGGGTGTACCTTCATGTTTCATGCATTCAGGGGATGCGTTGCTCGGCGATTCCGGTATGCTGGCGGAAAAAGACATCGTTCTTGCGCTGTCTTACAGCGGGGAAACAGAGGAACTACTGGATTTGCTGCCGCTGTTTAAGCGCAGGGTATTGAAAATAATCAGTATAACGGGACGAACTGATTCCAGGCTTGCCGCGCGGAGCGATGCGTTAATATCCGCGCAAGTTGTCAAAGAAGCGGATTCCCTGGATATAATGCCTACCGCGAGCAGTACCTTGATGCTTGCGCTGGGGGATGCCCTGGCTGTATGTCTCATGAGCAAAAGGAATTTACGCGAGAAGGATTTTGCAATGATGCATCCAAAGGGAATAATAGGCAAGAGGCTTCTAATGAAGGTTGAGGATGTAATGAGAAAGGGAAAAAACAATCCGGTTATTTCGGAGAATAAGACAGTCCGTGATGCGCTGTTTGTTATGACGGGTACCCGGCTTGGAGCGACCAGTATTATTGATAGTAAGGGCAGTCTTGTCGGGTTTTTTACCGATGGCGACCTTAGAAGAAAATTGCAGAAAGACGAAAGGATACTGGAAAAAAAACTAAAGAATGTTATGACAAAAAATCCCATAACGATTACGGGGGAAACCATGGCGGTTGAAGTTCTAAGGCTTATGAAAAAGAAGAAGTTTGACAATGTCCCCGTTATAGATGGTGCCGGTCGTCCTGTTGGAGTTGTCGATGAAAGAGACTTGATGTCAGAAGGGATTTATGAATAAAAAAATATCAAACAAAGCAAAAAAAATAAAACTCATAGCAATGGATGTTGACGGTGTCCTTACCCCGGGTGATATAGTTATTATGGAATCAGGCGAAGAAGTTAAGAGCTGGAGCGCGAAAGACAGGCTGGGTATTTTTGCGACGCGCAATGCCGGAGGCATAAAATATGCATGGGTATCGGGAAGAAAGTCCCCGCAGGTTGAAGAGCGCGCAAAAGAATTAAAGATTGACGCGGTTTACCTTGGCTCGCTTGGCAAACTGCCCGCTTTTAACGACATTCTTAAGAGGTTTAACTTAACCGGAACCCAGGTGGCTTACATAGGCGATGACCTTGTGGATTTACCGTTGTTGAAGAGAGCGGGGTTTTCAGCGTGCCCGAAGGATGCGGTTAATGATGTGAAGAAAGTTGTTGACTGTGTTACCGAGGCGAAGGGTGGCCAGGGGGTTCTGAGAGAAGTTATTGAAATTGTTTTCAAATCCCAGGGGAGATGGAAAAAAGCAGTAGAAAAATACATGTAACTTTTAGGGATTCATGATTTGAAAGAATGGCAGAGAGTAATACGAACGTTAATACGAATATTTGTATCGGTTGGTTTTTTTGGAGTTAAACTGATACCTTTGGATACTGTGGTTTTTATGGGCAGTTGGTTGGGGTTGATAGTCTTTTACCTGTTTAAGGGAGACAGGGTAAGATGCATTGAAAATCTGAAGAAGTCCTTCCCGGAAAAATCCAAAGCTGAGATTTTAAAAATCGCAAGGGAGGTTTTTTCAAACCAGGGAAGGAACATAGCCGAACTGTTGTGTTTCCCCAGGTTAAACAAAAAGAGAATAAACAGATATGTCAAAATAGAAGGGGAAGAAAATCTTAAGGAAGCACTGAGGAAAGGTGTAGGTGTTATAATACTGGCTGCTCATTTCGGAAACTGGGAATTGCTCGGGGCTGCCCTGGGGACCAATGGATACCCGCTTCATGTCATTGCCAGGAAGATATACGACCCTGTGTTGAACAAAAAACTGGTTAAGCTAAGGCTGGTAAGGAATATACATATCATTCAAAGGGGAGAATCGCCTAAGGAAATTCTAAGAGTGTTCAGAAATAACAGGATGCTGGGAATAATACTTGACCAGAATTCAAAAAGGTTTCCCGGTATTCTTGTGGATTTCTTCGGCAGAAAGTGTTATACATCAATAGGACTTGCTTCTATTGTCTCAAAGAAAGATATTCCAGTTCTACCTTGTTTCATCGTGCGTGGCAGAGCAGGGCATACGTTGCATGTTGAAAAACCGGTTATATTGTCAAGGCTTGAAGACAAAAAAGAGGAAATAAGGGAAAACACACAGATATTTACAGAAATAATTGAAAGGTGGGTGAAGAAGTATCCTTCCCAGTGGGTATGGATGCACGACAGGTGGAAAATACCGAATACATGAAGAAACATAATATTGCCAAGGGATATTTAACGGGAGGGGGTATCCTATTTCTGATAGTATTAATGCAGGCGTGTTCCCCTGTGGATAGTCTTACGTCAAAAAACAGGGAACGAATACCGGACCAGGTAATACATGGTTTCACCGTTACCGAATTAAAGTCCGGGATAAAGGAATGGGAACTCATCTCTGAAAAGGCCGATATCTATCAAAAGAAGAACACGACTGAATTATTTGAACCAAGGATGAAGTTTTATAACAACGAGGGGGAGGTTACGTCCACGATGACTGCCGACGAAGGAACCGTAAACAATAAAACGAATGATGTTTCTATGAGAGGAAACGTAATTGTTTTTTCGGAAGAGAAAAAAACTACGCTCACAACTGATAGTTTAAGGTGGGATTCTAAAAAGGAGAAAGTGCTGTCGGATGATTTTGTCAGGCAGGAAGACGAGAAAATGATAGTTACGGGTTACGGGCTCGAGGTTGATTCCAGTCTGGGAAAAATCATAATTAAGAGGGATGTCAAGGTGGAAGAGAAGGTGGATAAGGAGTAATGAAAAACACTATACCGGGATTATTTATCATCTTTCTTTCAATAAGTGTTTGGGCGGGTGAAAAGCCCGGAGGTTACGTGATTACTTCCGATAGAATGGAAGGAACCAGGGGTGGCAATGTTGCTGTGTTTTCCGGAAATGTAAAACTTTTAAAGGACGAGGTTACGCTGGTATCGGACAGGATGGAGAACCACGAGGGGGAGGACGTGCTTCTTGCCATGGGAAATGTTCATGGAGTGGACATGTCCAAGGAAGGGGAAACGACTGAGGTGTTTTGTGATAAAGCCAGGTATAGCCGTGATATGTCTTACGGTGTTTTTACGGGAGAACCGAGGGTAATCAGAATAGACCTTGAGGATGAAAGTAAAACTATTGATATAAGCGGTGATAGGATTGAAGTGTTCGAGGATGAAGAAAAGGGGATTGTGAAAGGGCACGTTGTGGTTAAACAGGAAGATGTTTCTGCCACGAGTGATTTACTCAATTACAGCTCAGAGATGCGTGAAATTGTCTTAACAGAAGGGACTCCGGGAATTAATCAGAATAACGAGGAAGTTGAAGCCAGGTACACCGCGCGGAAGATAACGATGTTTTTAGAGGAAAGAACAATTATATTTGAAGATCATTTTAACGCCCGTATTTATATAAAGGAAAAAAATACTGTTAGAAATGAAAAAAAATATGAGGAAAAAGAATAATGTCTTTGTTTACGGATTCACTTGTTAAGAAATACTCAGGGAGAACGGTGGTTAATGGAGTTAATATAGAAATAAATCCCGGTGAAATAGTGGGGTTGTTGGGTCCTAACGGGGCTGGGAAGTCAACGATTTTCCATATGGTAGTCGGACTTGTCAAGCCTAACGGGGGAAAGATACTGCTGGATGGCAATGACGTTATGAAATCTCCAATGTATATGCGGGCGAGGCAGGGGATTGGATACCTTGCACAGGAACCGTCGATTTTCAGAAAGCTTACAGTTGGGGAAAACGTTATGGCTATTATTGAAACGCTGGGGTTGAATAATGAAGAGAAAAAGGAAAAGCTAAAAGGTTTGCTGAAGGAACTTGAAATCGAACATCTTTGCGGCAGCAAGGCATATTCTTTATCCGGCGGGGAAAAGAGAAGGGTGGAGATAACCAGGGCGCTGGTAACTTCACCCAAGTATATTTTGCTTGATGAGCCATTTGTGGGGATAGATCCTATTGCCACCTGTGAGATACAGCAGATTATCGCAAAATTAAGGGACAAGAAACTCGGTATACTTATTACCGACCATAATGTAAGGGAAACCCTGAAGATAATAGACAGAGCGTATATTATTTATGAGGGAAAGATATTAATATCAGGAACAGCTGAAGAATTGTTAAAATCGAAGAAAGCGCATAAGGTTTACCTGGGGGAGAAGTTCAAGATGTAAATGCTCTGCCCCCGGAATTTATCAACATTAAGAGGGATAATGAAAATAATAGATTTTCTAAGTAAGGATGCGGTTAAAATTAGTCTTGATTCAACGGCAAAAAAGCAAGTTTTGGAAGAACTTGTTGACCAGTTAGTAAAAGCAAGAAAAATTAAAAAAGACATAAATATAAGAGGAAGAATCGTTAAATCATTGATTGAAAGAGAAAGGGCGGGTTCAACCGGCATCGGGCAGGGTATAGCAATTCCGCATGCAAAATCGGATAAAATAAAGAATGTCATTATTGCTTTTGGAAATTCCATGAACGGAGTTGAATTTAATTCGCTTGATGGGGAGCCGGCCTATGTAATATTCTTAATGATAGCTCCCAGAAAATCAAGCGGACTGCATTTGAAAGTGCTGGCTAAAATATCGAGATTATTGAAGGACAAGTTCTTCAGGCTGGAATTGAAGGATGCAAAAACCCCGGAAGATGTAATAAAAATAATTGAGAGGGAAGATCTATAGTATGAAAAAATATACCGTAGGCGATATTCTGAAGGAAAAAAATATTATATTAAAATTGCAGTCTTTGACAGGAAAAAAAGGGCTTAAGAGGGAAATTAAGACTTGCGAGATTCACAGGCCCGTACTGGCTTTTCTTGGACATTATGATTCGTTCCCCAGGGGGGCGGTACAGGTGCTGGGAGAAGAAGAAATGACCGCCCTGAACATAATGAGAAAGAATAAAAAATATGAATTAAACCGGAAAATGTTTTCAAAGGATATTCCCTGTTTTGTGGTTACGGCTGATTTTAATTTACCAAAGTATTTTATCAGGAAAGCGGAGATAGCAAAAATGCCTGTTTTAAGAACAAAGCTTTCCGCAACAAGGTTTATTGATAGGATTTTTGTGTTTCTTGATGATGGGATGGCTCCTAAAATCACGGCTCAGGGTGTTATGATGGATGTTTACGGCATGGGAGTGCTTATTACAGGTGAATCGGGGATTGGCAAGAGTGAATGCGCCCTGGAACTACTAAAGAGGGGACACCGCTTAATTGCCGATGACATTGTCGGCATAAAGCAGCGCTCGGGCAGTATTCTCGTGGCGCATGCTATGATGACCCGGCATCACTACGTAGAGGTAAGAGGGCTGGGCATAATTGACATAGAAGATGTTTTTGGCATCGGTTCGGTGAGAAATGCCATCAGGGTCGAGCTGGTTGTAAGGCTGGAAGAATGGGATAAAGTAAAGGATTATGACCGTCTGGGTATAGAAAAAAGGCATACGACGATACTGGGAATAGAAATAACCGAAGTTGTTGTGCCGGTTACGGCGGGAAGAAACCTGGCAGTGATTATTGAACTGGCTGCAAAGAACCAGAGGTTAAAGGCTGAAGGACATTATGCTGCCAAGGAACTTGAAAGGGAATTGATAAAAATTACGAAAAAGAAAAAAAAGGAATAATGGTAAAGAAATGATAGGTGTAATAATAATAACACATGGGGACCTGGGTAAAGAGCTTCTTGCTTCAGCGGAAAGAATACTGGGTAAACAGGAGTATGTAGAGTTAATACCCGTTCATGTCGGTGACGGGTTGAAGAATATAAGGAACAGGATAAGCGATATAATAAAAGATGCAGGATTCCCCCGGGAAAAGATAATACTCGTGGACATTTTTGGAGGCACGCCTTCTAATGCAAGCCTGTTTTTTGCGAAGGTTCCCGGGGTTGAAATCCTAAGCGGATTAAACCTGCCCGCATTGATTGCTCTTTTTTATGCGAGGGACAATAAGATAAGCGCTAAACTGATTTCGGGAATAATAGGGGCGGGACAGAAAGGTATAATAGACATAAAAAATAAAATGCTGGAGAAGTTAGGAAAGTAAACAATGGGTTTAGTACTGATAAGAATTGATGACCGGCTCATTCACGGGCAGGTTGTTGAGGGATGGTGCAGGCATCTTAGTATTAATCATATTGTAGTTTGCAATAATGCCGTGGCAGGGAATGAAATGCAGAAGACCCTGCTTTCACTTGCTGTCCCGTCTGAGATGAAGATATCAATACTTGACATAAAGCAGACGACTAAAATGATTCCTTCTCTGGAAAAAGGGAAGGCGCGGGTAATCTTACTGTTGTCTTCTCCTGAGGATGCCTTGAAACTGGTTCAGAATGGGTTTAATGCAAAAGAGATAAATGTGGGTGGAATACATTATTCGCGGGGTAAGATCCAGGTCCGCAAAGCGATATCGTTAAGTAATAGTGATTTAGAAGCTTTTGAAGAATTGAGTAAGCTTGGTGTGAAACTTGAAGTGAGGATGGTGCCGTCGGATCCAAAAATAAGAATGAATTAGAGAATATACTGTATATTGGGGAAAAAATGCTCGCAAAAATAATATGGGTCAGTTTGGTGGGTGGACTGATTAACCTTGATGAACACACCATGGTACATTCAATGATTTGCAGGCCCATTGTTGCCGGACCTGTAATAGGTTATTTGCTGGGGGATTTTAGTACAGGTATGATTTTCGGAATAATGCTTGAGCTTATTCTCTTTAATGTTCTGCCGGTAGGAGCTGCCATGCCTATTAATTATTCTATGATTACAGTGCTGGCAGTGAGTTTGTCTATATTAATATCCGAGGCAACTAATATCCCGATAGGGCCTTCTTTTATCGTATGGATGCTGGCATGCGTAATACCCCTGGGAATAATTTTCGGGGAACTTGAAAATCTTAACAGGAGGTTTAATGTAATCCTTGTTCATTTTGCTGAAAAGAGGGTTCTGGAAGGAAACCTGAACGTGGTTGAGGCGGTAACCTTCATTGGTGTTTTAGTGTCATTTTTTAAAGCATTCATTTTTATTATGACGGCATTGTGGATGGGAATTCGCCTGCTTCCTAAATTATATTCAATAATGCCCGGAAAGGTGCTGGATGGGCTTGGGAACGCTTATATAGTTATATTTATTCTCGGGATGGCAATTGTGATAAGAACGTTAAGGTTCAATGTTGGTAAAATAAATGGAAAAAACAACGCTGATTAAAATGTTTTTCAGGTCATTATTTTTGATAGCTGTCTGCAATCGAGAAAGAATGCAGAACCTGGGATTTTTATACCTTATTGCGCCCGCGCTTAAGAAAATATATCCGGAGAAGAGGGCTCTCATAAATGCTTATTCGCGCCATCTTGAATTCTTTAATGTGAATCCTTATTTTGTTACTATGCCGGCCGGTATCATTGTTGCCATGGAAGAGGAGAAGTCGTCAGCAAAGAGTATTTCGGACATGAAGATGACCTTGAGCGGCCCCCTTGCGGCTGTCGGCGATTCATTGTTCTGGGCCGGATGGCGGCCTTTTTCCACCTTCCTTATGATTTCTTTTATGTTTCTAAGCGGACACGTGAGAGTATCCTCAGGGGGCGATATAATAAATGTAGCGCCGAACTCCACGGGAATTGTTTGTTTGATAACAATTCTTTTGTTGTTGTCTCTTTACAATGTGCCAGCTTTTTTTCTGCGATACTACGGATTAAAGTACGGTTATGAAAAAAAGCTGGGGGTAATTGAGCTGGTAAAAAAGATGATGGACATCCGGCTGGTTAAATACATTCGTCGTATCGGATATATACTGGCGGCGCTTACCGTTATAGTTATTCTTTTAAGGGATTTAACAATGCCGGGTAGATTGGTTTTTATGATAGCATTTCCACTGATGGCATTTTTATTAAAAAAAGGGGTTCCTGTTTTATTGCTTTTTTACAGCGTGATTTTTGGGTCGGTATTAATAACCATAATGAGATAAAAATGATAAAGAAGACTTTCAGTATAAAGAATAAACTTGGCATCCATGCAAGGCCTGCGGCACTGCTTGCGCAGAAAGCAAGTAAGTATGACTCAAGTATATCCATAGTCAAGGATGGTCAGAAAATTGACTGTAAAAGCATCCTGGGAATTATGATGATGGCTGTTGAATGCGGAGCGGATATAGACATAGTTATTGAAGGAAGTGATGAAAAAGACGCGATGGTTAATATGGAAAAATTAATAAATGAAAGGTTTTATGAATAATAAAACCAATTGGCGGTTAATATGATAAAAGGTGTTGCTGCATCATCGGGTATTGCTATAGGTAAGGTTTTTATGTTTGAAGAAGAGGAATTTATCGTAGAAAAAAGAACCCTTACCGATTATGAGATAAAGGGTGAGGTAATGCGCTTCAGGAAAGCTATTGCCACAGTCAGGGAAGAGTTGAAAAAAACAAGTAAGAGCGCATTTGAAAAATTGGGTAAAAAGCATAGTCGTTTGTTCGATGCGTATAGTATGATTTTAGATGACCCGATGCTTAAAAACGGTGTAATAAAAATGGTGGTGAAGGAAAAGGTAAATGTAGAGCATGCCCTGCAATTTGTTATTAACGAAATATCCCAGTCTTTTATGGAGATAAAGGATGAATATCTCCGTGAACGCAGTAAGGATATTATTGACATTGGGAAAAAAATCCTGAAAAATCTGACAGGAACGAAAATAAACGGTTTAAAGGATATATTATCCGAAGTGATTGTGATTGCCCATAATCTTTCACCGTCGGATACAATAGCAATGCGCAAAGATAAGGTCATCGGTTTTGCAATAGATATGGGCGGTAAAACGTCGCATACGGCAATCCTGGCGCATTCACTGGGTATCCCCGCTGTTGTTGGCCTTAAGAACATAACCAGGCACATAAAACCGGATGACATGGTAATCATTGACGGCAGCCAGGGTATTGTCGTAATAAATCCTGATGAAATAACGATAGGAAACTATGAAAGGGAGAAAAAGAAGGAGCAGGAAGTCGCAAAGGAACTGGGAAAACTAAGGGACTTGTCTGCCGTAACAACGGACGGCCATACCATAGAACTTTCCGCAAATATTGAGGTTCCGGAGGAAATACCGATTGTATTTGAAGGGGGGTCTGCGGGGATAGGTTTATACAGGACTGAATATCTTTATATGAACCGCGATGATTTGCCTTCTGAGGAAGAACAATACAAGCAGTATTCCGAGGTTTCAAAAAGCATTTTGCCAAACTCGGTTATTATAAGAACGCTTGACCTTGGAGCCGACAGGATGAGTAAAACCATGGAAGCCCTGGCTGAGCGCAATCCCTTTATGGGTTTAAGGGCGGTGCGGTACTGCCTGAAACACCCTGAGATTTTCAGGAGTCAATTGAGAGCAATTCTACGGGCTTCCGTGCATGGGAATATGAAGGTCTTATTCCCCATGATATCGGGGTTAGATGAACTAAAAATTGTAAAACAATTCATGGATGATACTCAGTACCAGTTGAGTAAGGAAGGGATTCCGTTCAAGGAGGACATTGAAATAGGCGTAATGATTGAAGTGCCTTCCGCAGCGCTAACGGCGGACATTATGTCAAAGGAAGTGGATTTTTTCAGTATCGGGACGAACGACTTAATTCAGTATTCACTGGCGGTAGACAGGGTAAACGAAAATGTTGCGGACCTGTACAATCCGCTGCATATTTCTGTTTTAAGATTAATAAAAATGGTTATTGAAAAGGGGCATATGGCAGGTAAATGGGTGGGGATGTGCGGTGAAATGGCTGCAGACCCGGCCTTCACAAAGATTCTTATAGGAATGGGGCTTGATGAGCTGAGCATGAGCGCAATCTCACTTCCAAAAATCAAAAATATCATTCGTTCCATAAGTTTTTCGTCAGCCAGGGAACTTGCCGATGAAGTCATGGCTGCAGAAGATCAAGGTGACATATTGAGAATGTTAAGAAGGGACGAGTTGAGTAGAGAAAACCGGAAAAAATAAAAAAATGCTTGTTTTTTTCAGTTTTATGTGATATAATTAATGTTTTTATGATATAACATTTAATATGAAAGATTGTATCTTTTGTAAAATAGTAAAAAGAGAAATTCCTGCGGAAATCATTCATGAAGATGAGTATGTTCTTGCATTCAGGGATATAAACCCGCAGGCGCCGGTGCATGTGCAGATAATTCCAAAAAAACACATTGAAACACTGATGGACATAAGTCCTGAAGACAAGGACATTTTAAGCGCAATATTCATGGCTGCCATTAAGATAGCCGGAAATGAAGGTGTGAATTCCTCGGGATTCCGTATGGTGCAGAACTGTAATGCGGATGCGGGGCAGGAAGTGTTTCACATTCACTTTCATTTGCTTGGAGGGCGCAAAATGACATGGCCGCCGGGATGAGAACACTATAAAGAAAGGAGTTGAAAGAAAGAATGCCGGGTATAACGATAAGAGAACGCGAATCCATTGATGATGCCCTTCGCAGGTTTAAAAGGGAATGCGAAAGGAATGGATTGATGGCGGAACTTAAGAAAAGGGATCATTACGAAAGTCCTACAGTAAGAAGGAAAAAGAAAAAGGCTGAAGCAGCAAGGAAGAAAAGAAGAAAAGAGTTTAAGGCAAGGATTAAGAATGACACCAGGAAAAGAAGGAGATAGAAATTGACTTTAAAACAATTTTACAGGTTTGCAATTGAGTGCGGGATAACCAATGACCCCCGGGGTAAAAAACACGTCATAGCTGAACTGAAACAGAACAAGAAGGAATATGACAAACTAAGCCTTGAGGAGAAGAAGGAATATGACAGTGAGAAACTTGTCAACCCGTACAATGATTCAAGGATTCTTTACGAGGGTTGCGGGACAGGCGCCATAAAGAGCATAATGATTGGCATTGACATGGAGACTCCTGAACTTCTTCTTGCGGACAGGTTGAAGCAGCGGGGTACCAAGGTTGACCTGGTCCTTGCTCATCATCCGGAGGGGCAATCTTATGTGAATTTCTATGAAGTCATGGGTATGCAAGCGGACATATTAAACAGGTGCGGGGTTCCTATAAATGTGGCTGAAGGGCTTATGGAGAAAAGGATGGGAGTGGTTGGCAGGAAGGTGATGTCAAGCAATCATTTCAGGCCGGTTGACGCCGCAGGACTGCTTGATATACCGTACATGAACATACACACTCCCGCGGACAACTGTGTTGCGGTTTACCTGAGTAAATTAATGGATAGCGATAAGCCGCGTCTTGTTGGGGACGTGATAAGAATACTTAAAAAAATACCCGAGTACCATCGCGCTTCTCTGCAGTTTAACGGTCCCAGGGTAATTGCCGGTAATGAAAAAAAACGGGCCGGAAAGATTTTTGTCGATATGACCGGAGGGACGGAAGGTTCCGAGGAAATATTTGAAAAACTCAGCGTTTCGGGCGTTGGAACTATTGTCGGGATGCATATGAGTGAAAAACATTTAGAAAACGCAAAAAAATCTCATATAAACGTGGTAATAGCCGGGCATATTTCTTCGGATAACCTGGGGCTGAACCTGTTGTTAAGCCGGGTTATGAAAAAGTATGGATTATTGAATATTATTCCATGCTCAGGGTATTACTTTTTCAAGCATTAATTGGAGAAAACCTTTGGCAGTTCCTGAATATGTAATAGAACAGATTCGGAACAGCAATGATATAGTTTCAGTGATTTCCGAACATATTATTCTGAAAAAGACAGGTGCCAACCATAAGGCTATCTGTCCATTTCATAAGGAAAAGACCCCCTCCTTTGTTGTTTCCCCGGAAAAACAGATTTTTCATTGTTTTGGATGTGGTGAGGGGGGGAATGTTTTCAGCTTCATAATGAAGTATGAAAACATTAGTTTTTTTGAAGCGTTGAAAAAATTGGCGGACCGCGCGGGTATCGTTCTTCCGGAAGATGCGGTAAGCAAGCAACAGGACAAGAGCAGGGATGAGAAGAAGCTGCTTTATGAGATTAATCGGTGCGCAGCGGATTATTATAAGGAATGCCTGCAAAACAGTCCATCAGCCAAAATTGCCAGGGAATACGTCAAAAAGAGGAAATTAACTCGCCAGATAATTGACAAGTTTGATATAGGATACGCGCCTTCAACTTCTTGTGAAATGCTTAAGCTCATTAAGGAGAAAGGGTATTCAAAAGAACTTTTTAAAAAAGCCGGTCTTATGGTGTTTTCTGAGAAGAGCGGTAAATGGATTGATAAGTTCTATAACAGGATAATGTTTCCAATTACTGATAATGAAGGAAGGGTAATAGCTTTCGGCGCGAGAGCGTTTGACGATGCGGTGCCCAAGTATCTCAATTCACCTGACACCCCTTTGTTTAATAAGAGCAAGGTGCTGTACGGTCTTAACCTCGCAAAAAAACCGATACGCGAAAAAAGCCGGATGATAGTTGTAGAAGGTTATATGGATGTGATGACAGCCCATCAGTACGGTTTTGAAAACACAGTTGCAACGCTGGGTACAGCTCTTACAGAAGAACATGCGCGTATAATACCCCGGTATACCGAAAAAGTTTCCATCGTTTATGATAGTGATGCCGCCGGAGTCAATGCCACGCTTCGTGGAATAGGGGTGCTTCTTGACACTAACCTCAGCGTGACCGTTTCGGTGTTCCCTGACGGAAGCGACCCGGACAGTTTTCTGCATTCAAGAGGAAGTGATGAATTCTTCAAGAGAATTGAAAACGGGATGGAAATTGTTGATTATAAGATTAAAATCGCTTCCGATGGGGTTGATATTAACACAACCGGCGGGAAGATTTCCGTTGCTTCCCAGGTTCTGCCTTTCCTTGAAAGACTGAAAAATGAGATTTACCAGGAAGAGGGTATAAAAAAGTTATCAGGCGCCATTAAGATTCCTGCTCATGTTTTAAAAGAGGAATTGAAGAGATCAAGAAAAAGCCGGCCTGCTTTAAAGAGCAGATTTGAGAAAATAAACCGCCAGAATATAGCGGAATTAAAACTTGAAAATAACCTGGTTCTTATATTATTGAAGTATCCTGAACTGGCGCCTATAATATTTGATGAAAAGAAGCTGCCGGTGGATGAATTCAATAATAACAATCTGTCTATTATCATGTCGGTGATTTTACAGCTTCATGAACAGGCCAAACCCGTAGAGGCAAAGAACATCATGAACCTGGTGTGCAGTCGGTACGAAAAGGATGAGAGCATACTGGAAGAAATAAACAAAACTGTTTCATCCTTGTACCTTGCCAAAATTGAATACAGGAATCCCGAGAAAACCGCACGGATACTCATTGATGACTACAATGCGGTTAAAAGCAAGAAAAAATACGATGAACTTAAAAAAGCTGTGGTCATGTCTTTGGTTAACGGAGACAGGAAAAAGTCGAAAGAATTTGTAGAACAATATAAATTAATAAAGGGGACACACAATTGATAGAGGGATATGAAGATAAATTTGGAAAATTAGTCGAACAGGGAAAGGAAAGCGGTAAGCTTTACTACGATGAGATTAATGCTCATTTGCCGGATACCGATATAGATTCCGATGAGATTGATAATTTCTTTGATTTGTTAAACAACCTTGGGATTGACGTTGTTGACAGGATGGACTTCGGCAAGGAAAATCTTAAGAACGACAGGAAGAAGGATGAGGTAATATCAATAGCTCCCATTTCGGAATCTGAAGCGGGTGATTCGATAAAGATGTATTTAAACGAAATGGGCAAGGTTCCTCTCCTTACAAGAACCCAGGAAATGTACCTGGCGAAAAATATCAAGGAGAAGGAAAAAAAATTAAAGAATATGACCATGGAGTCGCCCGTTGCGTTAAGAGAGGTACAGCAGATGGGGGCTCTGCTTAAGAGGCAGGAAATATCGGCCCGGGAACTGATGCCCAGGGGACGCAAGACGAATGCATCTCTTATGAGGATGAGTATAAAGGTGAAAAAAGTGGTATCCGATATCACAAAAAAAGAGAAGGTCATAAACAAGTGCAGGCAAATAATGAAAGAAAGAGACCCCGAAAGCAAGATGTACAAGGAAAAGGAAAAACAACTGCAGAGAGAGATAAAAAAAGTGCTTCAACAAATACTTTTCCTGAACCTTAAGCCCGAGAAAATAAAAAGGATTATACTGAAAATAAAACAGTATGGATCGCGCGTAAAACAGATTGAAAAGGAAAGAAGCACTATATTGCGGGAACTGAAATGTTCTTATGAAGACGCAAAAATGCTTTACGCAGGTGTTTCAAGAAAAAGAGTATCGGGATATAAGTTCAAGCTGCAAACAGGCATAACGGTAAAGAGGATA
>JAUXDE010000114.1 GCA_030618495.1 Clostridia bacterium | reverse complement strand
GGCTACTAAAAATAAACAAGGAAATAGGCAAGGTTAATAAAAATAAAGTAAACGTAGGAAAAATGACGAACATGGATTTTCAGGAAATTTATGATCTATATGAAAGTATATGCCAGCTTGAATCAGAAATCATGGACGGTAAAATGAAGCTTGTCAAGGCAAACCTGCGGCTTGTTGTGAGTATTGCAAAGAAACACATAAATCCTAACCTTTCACTGCTGGATTTAATACAGGAAGGAAGCATTGGGTTGATGAAAGCCGTAGACAAGTTTGAGTACAAGAGAGGATTCAAATTCTCTACGTATGCCACGTGGTGGATAAGGCAGTCAATAAACAGGGCAATAGCAGACCAGGCGCGGACAATCAGGATACCCGTGCACATGAAAGAGATTATAAGCAAATTGAACAAGGTTGCCCGCCATTACAGGCAGAAATTCGGCAGGGACCCGCATGTGGAGGAATATGCGTACGAGATAGGCATGCCGGGCGGCAAAGTAAGAAACGTTTTAAAAATAATGCAGGAACCTATATCGCTGACTACGCCGATAGGAGAAGACGAAGAGAGTCATCTTGAAGATTTCATAGAAGACGAATCTGTTAGTTCGCCTATTTCAGATACCCTGGATTCTCTGCGGCAGAAAGAAATAGAAAAAGTCCTTTCCACTCTTACCAGCAGGGAAGCAAGGATAGTGAAGTTAAGGTTCGGTATCGGTGTAGGATATCCCAGGACTCTTGAGGAAGTTGGAAAGATATTCAAGATAACCAGGGAAAGAGTGAGACAGATAGAGGCAAAAGCTGTCAGGAAACTAAGGCATCCTACCAGGAGCAAACTGCTCCGCGAGTACCTGGAATAAACACTAGAGGATTAATGTTTTTTAATTCCAGCCAGGACTTGTTTCACAACTTCACGGTCGGCGGCATCGGGAGCAAGTTCAATATATTTTTCCCAGTGCAGTATTGTGTTTTCTGTCATGCCAAGGCCGTTATACAGTATTCCCACGTTTTTATGCGCGGAAGCGTTAGTCGGATCCAACAATAACTCATTTTCATATTCCTTTATAGCGTGATATTGCCGGCCTTTCTTCTCATATAGCATACCTAAACCATAGTGTGCGCCGGGGAAAGCGCTGTCTGCTTTTATTGCTTTAAAGTACTCAACTTCCGCTTCCTGGGACATGTTCCTGTTTAAATAGTAATTCCCTGTTATTATCCTTGCGGCCGCAAGTCCCGGTACGGTAAAATCAGGGTCTATTGCTTCCGCGCGGGCAAGTTCTACGATTGCAAACTTTGCCTTGCCCTCCCTGGCATACATTATGCCGAGGTTAAGGTTCGCTTCCACATCGCCTTTCACATTGTATACAAATATAGTATGTCCTATTCTTCTTATAGGTTCCCTGTTCTTGAGCCATTTAAAGAACTTCCTGTCCTTCTCGTAGAATATGCCTTGAAGGCGATTTACGCTAACGGCTATGAGTTCTCTCGTAGTGCCGGCCGCGGGCTTGAAAATGGGAAGGGGGGTAGAACCAGCGTAAAAAATCAGGAGTTCGGGCCTGCCTTCGTTTATCCAGTATTTGCGCAAAAGGTTAAGGTCCTGGCCGTAATCGAGGTTCGAATCGAGCAGGTATTTATAGCCGTTCTTCGGGCCGCCGATAAATTCATTGAAATACGCAAGGTAATGGGGATATATACTTAGAGATGATAAAAAGTACCATAAGCACAGGGTTAGAATTCCTGCCCGGACAGCTTTGGCGGGGTGCGGTTTTGCCGGGTTTTTATCACTTACCAGTCCGCTTATCCATACGAAAAGGAAAGGGTATACGGGTAGAATGTACCTCAGTCCCAGCTGCATGCGGCTCACGGAAGAAACCAGGAATACAGTGACGGCGGGAATTAGAAGGAAATAATTATAACCCGAGCGCGCTTTCTTTACGAGAAACATATATGCGGTTAAAACAAGAAACAGTATGGTTGGTATAGGCGTTTTTATGAGAAACGCCACCAGGAAATAGTGCCTCCAGCCAGTGTAAGCATGTTTACCCATAAGAAAGGTGGGATGCCCAGATAACTGAACGTAATTCATTGTGCGCCTCATCCCCTGTATATACTTGTCTATGGATACCACCCTGTAGCAAGCAAGCAGCGTAACGATGCCAATTACAAAGATTACGGAAAGCATAACCGCGAATTTTCGAGCGTCCTGCTTGTTCCTTATGGCAAATACAATCATAATCATAATATAAATAGGAAGTATAATTACTGCAGAATACTTGGCAGCAAGGCATAACCCGAACGCGATGCCGTTAATAATAATGTATTTTGTGCTGGGTTTCTTGAGCAGCCTGAAAAAGAGATATATGGAAAGGAACATGAACATACTTATGCCCAGGTCCATCGTTACAAGCCTTGTATTGGCAAGTATATTCGGGGAAAATGAATACAGGAACAGGGCAAACAATCCTGCCCGGTAGCCGTACATTTCCTTTGCCCAGCTGAATACAAGGAAACCCAGTATAACACCGAGCAGTACGATAGGTATCCTTCCCCAGAAAAGAATTTTCTCTACGGGCAGTTTATTCTTATACAGGAATTCATCGGCGAAATTCCATTCTTCCGCTTCGTCCCAGTCTTTTCCATCCTTGAAGTCGAGGCCCATGAACATAAGGGGTAAGCCCGCGAGCAGTTTAATGAGAGCGGGATGTTCCGGGTTCATTCGGAAATCGCCTTTCTTCAGATACGTATAGCCCGCGGCAAGGTGAGGATTTTCGTCTGTTGTTGCGGACTTGTGCCGCATGCTTAAAACAGCCTGGAAAAAGAATATTATAAGGAATAAATATACTATTAGTTTTTTCATGAATCGCTAATTCCTGTTTGCTTGCCTATTTCCTTTACGAAGGGGTGTTTATGTCACAGAGCGCCAGTTTATCCCCCATTTTAGTATTTGTCTGCTCTATGGTTCCCGCCGGCAATTCAATTACGCAATATGCTGCGGAGTAACAGGATGAAATTCTGAATTGCTTGAGGTTTTTAACTGTTCTTATTACACTGAAATCCGCTCCTACAAAAACAATATCAATGGGAAACTTCATAAAGAAAGAGTGAACAGCCTGACATCGCGGTATGAGGAGAGCTTCTCCTTTTTTAAATGATTTCCTGCCAAGAAGGCCCCTGAGTCGCAAAAAGAATGTATCGGCTTCATTAGCTCTTGAAGCAATCGTGGTATTAGTGGTTGTATTGACTATGCTGATTTGGGATTTCATGATTTTATGTTTACAAGTAATTCGGAAAGTTTTATTGTCGCAAGGCACAGGCATGTGTCCGCTGCTCCATAGTATACGTAGAGAATGTCATTTAGCGCCACGGCTCCGTTGCAGTACACTACGCCCGGTCTGTTTCCGTTCTTTTCGTATTCCTTTTCAGGTTTGAGTATCGGGGTTTTAGACCTGTATATGATTTTTGAAGGATCGTTCAGATCGGCTAATGCAAACCCGATACTCCTCTGTAAATCCGTATCCGAGGCATTGTAAAGGATCAGCCATCCTTTTTTGGTTTTTATTGGGGGCGGTCCTGTTGATAGTTTGTAGTATTCCCATTTTTCAGCGGGTTCCATTATGGGTTTCATGTCATGCCAGTCTTTGAGGTTGTCGGAATAGGCCACCCATATATGAGGGAAAATCCTGTGATACATTACCCATTTGCCGCAAATCTTTTCCGGGAAAAAACATGCGCCCTTGTTATCCACAAGGGGTAGCGGGTAAAGCGGTTTTTCCCAGTTCCAGTTTCCTTCCATGAAATCATTGACAGCAATTGACGTTAGAGCAATTTGAAACTGGGTGTATTTCCTGAAGGTAAGCCCGGGCAAGACACCGTAAGAGTTGTAATTCATGAACACCCTGTCGCCAATTATAGACAGTCTCGGGTCTTCACATCCCAGGCCTTCAAGTTCATTTTCAGGATTTTTCTCATAAACTGGGATATCTGTTCTTTTGCTGAAATTCATACCGTCTACAGAGCTTGCATAACCAATGCAGGATACGCCGTCTTTTTTGTCCTGAGTCCTGTAAACCAGGTGCACTAAACCATTAAGGCTGATTGCGCCGGCATTAAAAACCGCTGATGCTTCCCATAAATGATTTTCTATGGGTTTTAGTATGGGATTGTTTTTATATCGTTTAAGCATTTTAAAATTTAGAAAGCAAATCGTTTAACTTGCAGGTGGCTACCCCCGTGACCGTATCCGCTCCACCGTAATAAAGGAAAACTGTATCCTTGATAACTTCCGCGCCGCAGCTGAAAACTACGTTTTTTACCGCCCCGTTCAGTTCATAATCAGTTTCCGGTTCAAGGACCGGGGTTTTATGTTTGTAAATGATTTTCTGCGGTTCATTAAGGTCTGTTATGAAATAACCAATGCGGTATGTTTTATTATTATCGACACCGTGATAGAAAACCAGCCAGCCCTTTTTGGTTTTTATCGGGGGGGAGTTCACTCCTATTTTGAAATATTCCCATCCCCCGGATGTATGCATTACTATGTTATGTTTTTCCCATCGCATTAAATCATCCGAGAAAGCAATCCATATATGGGGTTTTATGCGGTGGTACATTACGTACCTGCCATTTATTTTTTCAGGGAAGAACACGAAGTCCTTGTTGTCAACGCGGGGTAATGGGAAAAATATTTTTGACCAGTTCCATTTATGGTTAATAAAATCTTTTATTGAAATAGATGTCATCGCGAGCTGGCATGACCTTACGTAAAGGTCCTTATTTAAATCCATCCCGGGGACCTTGCCGAACGCTGTAAAGGTAATCCATAACCTGTCGCCTATCCTGTTGATTCTGGGGTCTTCATAGCCGAG
>JAUXDE010000141.1 GCA_030618495.1 Clostridia bacterium | reverse complement strand
CTCGGCTTACATACACCCGGTATGCTCACCTCTCGTTGCTTCGGCGCGGCTCAAAATCCTCTGGCAAAAATATCGGGAATTTGTGTCACAGAGCACTAGTCACTCTTTTTAATTTCACTCCAGGACAGTTTTTCCTTGCCAAGCGAGAATATCCCAAGCGCAACTATAATAATAAACTGTATGGTGTGCGCAAGCAGCGCAAAAGTAAGAGCGATATTCTTGCTGATACCGAAAATTCCAAGTCCAAGTATGCATGCCATTTCGTATACTCCGACGAAACTGGGCGATGAGGGCATAAGCACCCCGAAGGCAATGACCACCATTACGAATAAAGCTATAGGGTAGCTTATTTCCAGTCCGAGAGCGACAGAAATGATATAGAAAAAGAATGCCTCAACTATCCAGATGGAAAAGGAGGCTATGGTTGTAAGAAAAAGGTCTTTAGGGTTATGGAGGACTTTTAGTCCCCCTATGAAGGAATCAACTATACCTGCTATTTTATCTATTATATTTTCGGGAACGAAGAAAAAGATTTTCTTGGTTAATTTTAATGTCATTTCCCGTTTGTTTAGCATTCCCAGTAGGAACAGGAGCGAGCCGAAGAAAAGAAACACCACCAGGGGCCCTACCTTCCTGATAAAATTTATCGCGGATGGAGACAGGTTTTTGCTGATTGAAAGGTATACAGTCAGGATAATGGCAAGCAATATCAGCGATATGCCGTCAAAAATTCTTGAAACGACAATGGTTGCGAAGGAAGAACTTTTGCTGATGTTATGCTTTTTTGCGTTAACGTAGGTGCCCACAAACTCACCCATGCGCAGGGGCAGTATGTTGTTGGCAAGGAAAGCTATGTTTACAACGTAGAACATGTCAATTAGTTTACAGTTTTTTACTGATTGAAGTATGAACTTCCACCTGAGTCCCCTTAAGAATAAGGACAGCGGGGTGAATATCACTGAGAAAATAACCCATTTCACATCCGTATGCTTCAATGCATCCAATACCTCGGGGAAATTAATGTTGCGTAATGCAAAATAAAGGAATATTGCGCTTATCAGCAGTCCGATTACAGGCAGGTATTTTGTTTTTTTCAATTGAAAATCCTTTCTATACGTTGAACCTGAAGGTTATTATGTCGCCGTCTTCCACCGTATAGTCCTTACCTTTAAGGTGGAAAAGTCCGGCTTCCTTGATTTTGTTTATTGAACCGTATTTCGTAATGTCTTTATATTTTATTACTTCGGCGCGGATGAAGCCTTTTTCTATGTCCTGGTGTATTTTACGGGCAGCTGCGAGTATGGAACTGTTTTTAATAACTGACCAGGCTCTTACTTCTTTTGAGCTTGCTGTGAAAAACAGCTGAAGTCCAAGTGAGTTATGGCTCATACGTATAACCTTGTCCATGGTGGATTCGGTTATTCCCATATCTTTCATGAATTCCTTTTTCATGCTTTCGTCATCAAGTCCGGCTATTTCAAGTTCAACTTTCGCGGAAACTCCTATTATGGATACATCGGAGTCTGATATTGAGGACTGTATACTCTTAACGGATTCTTCTATATTGGCTGATTCGCCATAGTTGATGACAACCATGATTTTCTTATCGGTAAGGAACTGGTAAGGAGAAAGTATAGCATTGTCTTCGACGCTAAGGTCCATGGTTCTTATGGGTTTTTCTTTTTCAATGTATTCTTTTATCCGGATTGCCAGTTTAAGCTCCTTCTTTTTGTAATCCGTTGGTTTTTTTCTGATATCCAGACTAAGGGATTCAATCCTTTTTTCAAGAAACATTATATCTTTGAGGATAATATCCGACATGAAATTGCGCAGGTCTCTGAGAGGATCAACACTGCCTTTGATATGATAAACAGAATCATCATCAAATGCCCTGATAACTAAAATGAAGGAATCGAGGTTTAGCAGTGTTCTAAAAGTACTGTCATTTTCTTTTTCATTATTGACGATGTCGGGCAAAAGGGAATACCCGATTTCAGATAGGACGGTTTTGGCCGGCTTGAATACGGTATTCAGAAAATCAAGCCTTGGGTCGTTTATCCGTGAAATACCAACCTTGTTTTTTAAAGGGTCAAGGTTAGTTAATATCTGGAATAGTGTTTTTTTGCCCGACTGCGGTAATCCGATTATTCCTATTTCCATTGTTTTTCCTTTTATGAGTCACGAGGCCGTAAAGATTATAATTGATTTAAAAATATATTTCAAACAAAAACTTGAAACTATTAAGAAAATGAGATATTATAGTATAGAATATAAACAGCCGGGAGGCGACGTTGAAGAAGATGGTAGAAGAAAAATTAATAGATATACTTAAGAAAAGGAACCAGGAACTACTGGTTCTCCTGGAAACCAGCAGGATACTTACCGAAAAACTAAACCTGGAAGAACTCCTTACCGAAATAATGCACCAGGCGACCAAGTTGGTCAAAGCCGAATCAAGTTCTCTTATGCTCATTGACGAAGAAAAAAATGAACTGCTATTTAATATTGCCATTGGGGATAAGGGAAACAAGGTAAAGCAAATGAGGCTTAAAATAGGGGAGGGCATTGCGGGCTGGGTGGCCAAAGAAGGCAAGGCGATAATAGTTGATGATGTCAGCAAGGATTCAAGGTTTGATTCGGCCATTGATGATATCACGAAATACAAGACAAAATCGATTCTATGCGTACCCCTTAAGATAAAGGACAGGATAATTGGTGTTATGGAAGCAATAAACAAGAAGAAAAAGGACACCTTCAGTAAGCCTGACCTTGATATGTTTTCTGATTTTGCCGCCCAGGCAGTAGTGGCAATAGATAATGCTAAGTTATTCGGTAACCTGGAGCAGGAAAAGGAAAAAATAGAGGCAATGTTTGCAGGGATGGGAGACGGGGCGGTTTTTACTGATTCGAATTTTAAAATATTAATGTTTAACAGGGCGGCATGTAACCTGCTTAACCTTGAAAAGGATGAAATGACCGGCAGGAATTTCAGGGGACTAAAAGCAGATTATGATTTCATAGACCTCGACAAGATAAAAGACGATAAAATAAAGAGCATGCTTTTCGATATAAACCGAAGGGAGGGGAAAAAGTTGTTTGTTTCCTGCAGGTTAACGAGGATTATAAACAATGATGACAGGACAATGGGTTACATGATGGTACTGCGTGATGTTACCAATGATAAAACGGAACTCATGATGACCAGGGATTTCTTTTCCTTGATATCCCACAAGTTGAAGACGCCACTTGTCGCAATAACCGGGTATACCCCTATGCTGCTGAAGGAGGAAGAATTCGGGAAGTTGAATAAATTTCAAAAATCCGCGATAAAGTCAATAGACGAACAGGGTAAACACTTAAGGGAACTAATAGAAAAACTGCTGACGTTTACATCGCTGGGGGTTGAAGCGCACAACCTTAATATTGAAAAAACCGGCTTGAATGATTTGGTGCAGTTAAGTATTAAGGGTTTGGACGATATGATGTCAGAAAAGAATGCGGAGATAAGGTGTGATGGTTCAGTGCTGAATAATCCTACGGT
>JAUXDE010000149.1 GCA_030618495.1 Clostridia bacterium | reverse complement strand
AGCCCCCCCTTGAAGGACTTTTACCCCCATTTTTCCCGTACCCATGTCCTTCACATACATGTAATCAAAATCCATGGCATCGTCGAACATAACGGTAAACTGCTGGTCATACTCAGCATGCCATTCCTGGTAATCCAGCTGTCCATGCGTGAACGAAGTGAACAGTGGGCACGATACAAGGGTATCGTTCATGTCTGCCACGCCGGCTATGGTGCCCTCCGCCAGGTTTGGCTTTATCCATATCTTCTTCGCATTGTAATCGTAGTTGAATCCCGAAAGAGCCCACATGCCGTACCAGATACCTCCCGTGAACATATACTTGCAGGGTGCACACCAATATCCGTCTCCATCGCCCGTCGCCGAGTCGTAGTGCACGCAGACCTGCCACACGGAAGGATTTTGCACGAACAGGCCGTCGTAATAGGTCTTTAGCGCCCTCAACCCCTTGTCAACCTCGCCCTCCATCATGGCAATAGGGGTGTACTCAAGTATATAGCCCGGCCACCATATGGTCGTGCTTGAATCCTGACCAAAACCATAAGGTTGCATACAGACTTCGTATATTTTATCTACTGTCCCATCAATCCTTGTCTTGGTAAGGTTTCTGCCTAAACCGAGCATCTGGGATAACACCTCCCCTATAAGGACTGCCCTCGTTACGCACGTGTTCTGGACCGTGCTCCCAGGGTCCCAGGAAGCTATGTATGAATTCTGCCCCGCGTTCCAGAACGCTGTTTCAAAGCTTGGCACTGCATTGCTCAATAAAGTCCTGTAAGCATCTGCCTGCGCCGGCTCACCCAGAATATCAGCAATCTCGGCAGCGCACTGCAGGCCCACTATCCACCAGGCGCATATCCAGGTACTCTCCAAGCTAGACTCATTAAAGGGATAACAACTGTAAGCATCATAGCTTGAGCGGGTACCCTCAGGCAGGGAGTTTCCTGAGAAATCCACTGCATAAGTATAATCCATGGCGGTTTTCATGTAAGCGTAACAGTTCGATAATCTTGCAGTATTGCCCGTCCAGAGGTATTCCCTGTACATGTTTACTGGCAGCTGTGACTGCGCATCCCATTTACCCTGGAGCAGTTGTTGATCTGCGTAAATGGATAGTTGCCCGCCTGCATGCGCCCAGCTGATATGCCCATCTATTTCATCCCAGCCTGCCGAGGGAATGAATACCGGAAAAATTATTCCCATGGCATGCCTCTGGTCAAAACAGCCGTGAAAATCACTATAACTCCCATTGTAACTGCACTCACCGTTCACGAACACACCGTTGCTCCACCACAGGGTACCCACCGTCATGGTATGCAGGGTGTTGAACAGTATATCCTTATGCCAGTCGTCTATGTTGCAGTTCCATATCCTGTTCATCCACCTGTCCACCTGGAAACGAAAAGTGTCAAAATAGGTCCTGCCGTAGTCTGCAACGTTCTGGTCATAGGGGGAAGAACGGAAGTTTCTGTAGTAGCCGTCTATATTGCCCCAGGCTAAAATGAACACTATCTCCCTGTACTGCCCGTTCGGTATATTCACCAGGCTGGCAAGCCGGGTCCCGGTATCATCATTTGTGAACAATCCCGTAGTACTGAAATTATTAGTGGTCCCGCAGGTAACATTACTATCAATGTCCAGGATCAGCGTGGTTACGTCATTGCCCATTATCCCGCTGGTATCGCCTGAAACCAGCCTTGTAGTATAGTTCGGGCCCGGGTCAATTGCTATTGAGAGGTCCAGTGCGGCCCCTGTGGTATTGGTGGCCTTGAAGATGAAGTACGCCAGGGGCATTGAATTGACCTCATCGTTATTACCCGCTATGATAGGAGAAAACGCCTCCATGGATAGCGCCAGATTTGCCGGGATGTTTCCGCCGGAGTAATAATAATGCGCCTTGGGGAAGTAACCTTTATATAATATTGTTACATCCGGGTCTTCCAGGTTACCGGAACCCGAGCCGCTAACATAGTAATCAAAAAACGGTAAAGCCGCAGCATTCATCGGGCAATATTTATAATCCGATGAACCGTCGCAGTTAAGGATGAACATACCTCCCCCGACACCTCCTATAGGTATTCCGGACGTAGATGAATAATCAGAATTGCCGTTCATGGTATAAGAATGAACTTCACCTGTTAATGTCGGCAATACCAGTATACCCAGTACTGCCAATAATGTAATCAGATTCTTTTTAAACTTCATTTAAAACCTCCCATAGTTTCCTTTATATATTAATATCATAAATTTGTTATTTTTTAGCGTATTTCAAACACTAACCCTTTAGTTTATACAGCAAACATCCGGGTTCATGCAAAAATGAATCATTCCTATAAAAAGTATACCATAAAACATGGGTTTGTCAAGAGGTTTTTTTATTTTGTTTTTTTTAAATATTGTCGACGATAACATAGTTAAACCGGCAGTAAAATCACAAATCTATCCTTAATGGAACCCCTCCTCATCTCCCCCCGGCAATAATGCCCTGTATCCCCATGACAATCCAGGGGAGATTAGAGCATTGCCCGCTAAAATTTGTATATTAAATCCCCAAGAAAAGCATATTACAAAAATATGTTTTTTCAACCTATCTTTTTACTTTTCTTTTTTTACCCATTGCGTGAAACTATTTTCGCCCCTTACCTTTTATATATTGTTTTAATGTTTTTAATATCCGAATCAGGGGATTGGTTTGCAAATGCGGGGATGCGCCCGGGTTATAAATTATTTCTTTTAATTTCAAACAAAAAAATATATAATTGGATAATAGCAAATATTTTCTATGTTAATGGAGAAATTATGGTGAAATCGGTTTACCGTATATTAATACCTGTCATTACAGCATTAACCGTAATAATTGTTCTTTTGTTCTTAAATAAATCTTTACTGAGAGTTGACAGGGTGATTGAGTCATACAAAGAGGGCTATGATTATAAAGAGATAATCATAACCTACCCCTCTGACGGAACCCTGTTCCCGCCTGATATTGCTCCCCCGATATTCCGTTGGAAGGATAAAAGCGAAGAATCGGACACCTGGCTTATAAACATAAGGTTCCGGTACGGAGACAGCCTGAATTTCATATCAAAACAACAGAAATGGAAACCCACAGCAAAACAGTGGCAGCAGATAAAGAGCAGGACCATGGCGGAGCCGGCAA
>JAUXDE010000138.1 GCA_030618495.1 Clostridia bacterium | reverse complement strand
TGAGCAGTTGCCCGAAGAATCAAAAATACTGTTTATCGGTGAATCAAGGGGATACTACTGTAAAAGAAACTATATTGCAAGCAGTGTTTTTAATAAGACGCCGATAGTTGAGTGGGCGGAAAAGTCAGAATCGGCGCGTGATTTGCGGGATGAATTGAAGAAAAATAATATTACTCATATCTTTCTTAATGAACCGGAAGCGAAAAGATTGCAGGAGAGTTATGATATACTATACTGGTCTGATACAGGTAAAAGAAATTTTAAGGGATTAATGAGATTATACCTGGAAAATGTTTTTAGTTCCAAAAAAACACATATATTTAAAATTATATAATAATATAACAGAGTAATTTACATCTTTTTTTCCGTTCCCTTGATTTACTACCCGTAAAATGATACTATGGCAAAACTAATTTAATATGGAGAATTTATCATGTTGCTTTATTTGCTGGCATTTGTTGTCTCATTAGTAGTAGTTCTTGCCGTAACTCCTGTTATGAGGTCTCTTGCCCTGAAATTCGGGGTAATGGACAAGCCATCATCGTCGGTGAAGACGCATAAGGAGGCAACCCCGTACCTTGGCGGGATTGCGATATGGGTGGCTTTTGTTGTTACCCTGCTGGCTGTAAGGTTTCTGACTCATTTTCCGACAGGCACACTGCGTAACCTAAGGGGGTTGTTCTTCGGCGGCACGATAATAATGATAGTAGGGCTGTTAGACGACATCAAGGGGTTTAACTATAAGCTCAAGTTCCTGGGCCAGATTGCAGCCACGTTGATTTTAATGCTGTTTGATATAAGAATCCAGTTTATAGATAACTATTTAATCAGTTTCCTGCTCACCCTTGTATGGATTATCGGAGTCACTAATGCTTTTAATATCATTGATATAATGGACGGTTTATCCTGCGGCGCCGCTTTTTTTGCCTGCCTTGCCTTTTTCTTCGTTGCGCTGCCCACGGAACAGGTTTACGTTAATTTCGCGTCCATTATACTTGCCGGCTGCTGCCTTGGGTTTCTTAAGCATAACTGGGCGCCTGCCAGGATATTCATGGGTGATGCGGGAAGTTTATTTATCGGGTTCATTCTGGCTGCGGTTGCCCTGGGGGAGAGTTATACCACGATAAACAACATGGCTCTTTTTACTCCGGTGCTCATACTTGGTATTCCTATTTTTGATACACTGCTTGTCATGGCTTTCCGAATACAGAAGGGCAAGTCTATTTTCCTGGGCAGTAAGGACCATTTCGCGCTCAGGATGGAAGCGCTGGGTTATAGGAGAAAAAATATTGTTCTGATAGTTTATGTAATTTCAATTTTCCTGGGGCTGGCTGCTTTTCTGATAACTATCGTGGAATTTGGCATGGCTGTGGTTGTTTATTTGATAGTTGTTTTCCTGGCATTCCTTTTTGCCGCAAGGTTAAGCTTCGCGAAGGTAAAATGATGAAACGAATTGTTATAATCGGCGCCGGCCTTGCCGGGCTGAGCGCTGCCTATCATCTGGGTTCAAGGAAAGACCGTGACTATATGATCCTTGAGAAAGAGGATTCTCCGGGAGGGCTTTGCCGGACGGTTAACAGCAAAGGTTTCTTATTTGACTATACCGGTCATTTACTGCATTTAAAAAACAATTATGTGGAAAAACTGGTTAAGAAGTTGTTGAAAGGAAAATTAAAAAAGATTTACAGGAATTCATGGATATATTCAAAGGGGGTTTACACCAGGTATCCTTTCCAGGAGAATACCTTCGGCCTGCCGCCCGAAGTTGTCAGGGAATGCGTGCTGGGTTTTATTAAGGCGGCGAAGAACAAGGCTCAGGCAGGCAGTAACCGGTCGTTTCATGGCTGGATTCTTGAGCATTTCGGAGAAGGTGTTGCCAGGCATTTTATGGTGCCTTACAATGAAAAAATGTGGACCTGTCATCCGGAAAAAATGACTTCAAGGTGGCTTGGTTCCTATATCCCTAAGCCAACGGTAAGGGAAGTGGCGGACGGCGCGCTGTTCGACAAGAAAAGCGGCCTTGGGTACAATGCTTTTTTTATTATCCAAAAAAAGGCGGGATACAGGCATTGTCCGACGCTTTTGCTTCGTCTTGCAGGAATTTAAAATTCAATACGGACGTCACTAAAATTGATTTAAAGAACAGGAGTGTATTATTCAGGGATAGTAATTCAAAATCGTCCGGTAAAATCTATTTTGATACGCTGGTTTCTTCGATGCCGTTAAAGGAACTTGTTTTAAAAGTAATCAAAAACGTTCCTGCCGGGGTAAGGAAGGCTGCGGAGGGGTTAAAGTATAATTCTGTTTTGAACGTTAATCTCGGCGTTAACAGGAGGAACATATCGGATAAGCACTGGATATACTTTCCGGAAGATAAATATGTTTTTTACAGGGCCGGTTTTTTAATGAATTTTTCGGATGAACTTGCTCCTGACGGCGCAAGCTCTATTTACACTGAAATCGCTTATAAGCCAGATGCTTATAAGCCAATCGCTTATAAGCCCGGGGACAGAAAAAAGGTTTTGACCAACAGGCAGAAGCTATTAAGAAGTGTGATAAGGGATTTAAAAAAGGCGGGGATTTTACGTGACAGGGATAAATTACTTACAACTGAAATTCTTGATGTTGAATACGCGTACGTTATTTATGACAGGAATTATGATAAAAACGTCGGTATAATCAAAGATTATCTATTGAAGAACGGCGTGTATGTTATCGGAAGGTACGGTAGGTGGGAATACTCCGCGATGGAGGATGCCATACTTGAAGGAAAAGACGCCGCGAATGCTGTGTCTTGTTTAACAAGGAACTAAAGGAGAAATTCATGCATTCATTAATTACGGGTTGCGCCGGGTTCATAGGTTCTCATATAGCACGGTCGTTGATTGATTCCGGGGATACGGTTGTCGGCATAGATTGTTTTACTGATTACTATGATAAAAAATTAAAGGAAGAGAACATCAAGGGACTCTTAAAATCAGACAGGTTTACATTTTTAAAGGAAGACCTGTTAACGACAGGTGTTCTTGAGGGGATTCTAAGCAAGACGGACTGTGTATTCCACCTTGCCGCTCAACCCGGGGTGAGAACAAGCTGGGGTAAGAATTTTGAAATTTATATCAGGAATAATATCCTTGTGACGCATAAACTGCTGGAGTCTGCCAGGGAGTTTTCTATTAAGAAATTTGTGTTTGCATCGTCTTCCTCGGTGTACGGTGACAGTGAATTGCCGATGAAGGAGGATGGCATGACCAGGCCGGTGTCGCCGTACGGTATCTCAAAGCTTACAGGA
This sequence comes from Clostridia bacterium, assembly GCA_030618495.1. GTDB lineage: Bacteria > UBA6262 > WVXT01 > WVXT01 > JAUXBS01 > JAUXBS01. Next base: position 283 of record JAUXDE010000138.1, on the reverse strand, counting down.
GAGAATATGTGCTCGCTTTACGGCAAGAGCTTCGGGGTTCCCGTGGTATCGTTAAGGTATTTCACCGTTTTTGGCCCGGGGCAGAGGCCGGATATGGCGTTTAACAGGTTTATCAGGGCGATTATCAAAGGAGAGGAGATAATTATTTTCGGCGATGGCAGCCAGACCCGTGATTTCACTTACATAGATGATATAGTAAGAGGTACTATTAAGGCTTCGCGCAGCGGTAAAAAAGGCGTATACAATATAGGCGGCGGGTCACGCATGGTTCTTAACGACGCCA
>JAUXDE010000085.1 GCA_030618495.1 Clostridia bacterium | reverse complement strand
GCGCGAAGGATGAGGTGCAATACATCCAACATGAATTCGTGGCACAGCTGGTCGCCGAACGGGAGATGGCTGGTATTCTCCTCAAAGGCAAACGGGGCGTACACGCAGTTGTTCCTCACGCACGTGGATGAGGAAGGTAATGATACGCCCGCGGTACTGCTTGAGAACTTCACTTCACCTGACAGGGCAGCCAATATACCCGAGTTCGTGAACGCCGGCCCTGACGCCATAGGTATGATAAGGGAGAATTTTCTTAATGATAAATCGTTCCTGAGAGCGGGACATGAACACTCCAAGGTAAAGGACTATGATAATGCTGAAAAGGCTTACAGGAAGGCTTTAGATATCAACCCGCAGAATGCAGAGGCTTATTATAAACTCGGAGAAACCCTCCAGAGACAGGATAAAAACGAGGAAGCCATTATCCAGTTTAAAAAATCAATTGAATTTAAACCCGAATATGCTGAAGCACTCAATGCTATGGGAAATGCCCTATCCTCACTTAAAAGTTTTGCGGAGGCTGCGGATTATTACAGGGAAGTGATAAAACTTGAGCCAGATACCTCGGAAGCGGCGCACTGCAACCTTGCCGGTATCCTGGCAAGGCTGGGCAGGTTCGGAGAGGCAATGAAGCATTTTAAAAAAACCCTGGAATTGAATCCGGAGTATGCCGAGGGGCATAATAATATGGGGAACTTCCTTGCTATGCGGGGAAGGGCTGATGAGGCAATAGGCCATTACAATAAAGCGATTGAAATAGCACCGGATTACCAGGAAGCCAAACGCAACCTGGTAATAGCAAAGACCCATAAAAGGTTTGAAGTAATTCTTAAAAGGCAGGAGGAAATAAAAGAAAAGGTCTCCGGTTATTCCAGCCTGCTCAAATCAAGCCCGGATTACAGGAAGTACAGCAGGGATTTAAACAGGGTCATCGGGCTTCAAAAACGGCTTAACAGCGCTCTCGGTAATTACACTGCATCGGTGAATCCCGATCCGAACAGTGAAAGGGACCTAAAAACGATTGATGAAGTGAACCGGCTGCAGGATGAGTTAACGAAGGTGCTGGAGGAAAATATCAACAAAGTAAAAACCGACCTTAATTAATCTGATTTATAACTTTTAATTCCCAACAAAAATAATTGGGTCTTTACATTCTATCGGGAAATATTTATAAATCCCGGGTGATGCATTTTCAATCTATCGTGATTATCTGGATGTAAATTGTAATGGAATTCTGATACACTGTTGTAATCGAATTATGATACATCCCAGTATGATTACACCATAATGTTCCGGTTTTCGGTTACAATTATCGTCAAATTTATAGTACTTTTCAATTGTGTTTTACATTGAATGGTTTTTTGCTTAATGCATTGTAGTTGTAAAGCGCTTCCGGCAATCCAGGGTCAAGTTCAAGAGCTTTCTTGAATTCATCAAGAGCTGCCTGAATCCGCCCCTTCTTATAATAAACTATCCCGAGTTCATTGTGGGGACTGGCAAACAGAGGATTGAGCTTTATGGCAAGCCTTGCTTCCCTCTCCGCTTCATCCAACATCGATAATTTACCATGATAAGCCGAGCTCAGATTGTTATGGACCCAATCGATATCGTAAGCGATTTCCGAGGCTTTCTGAAATGTTTCAACCGCCCTTTCTTTATTCCCTTCCTTTATATAATGACTTCCCATGAAAAAGTAATACTCCCCTCCGATATCCCTGGTCCAATACTCATCTGTTCTGTTGTTTTCAGGGATTCCCCTTAAACGGTATGTTGACCAGCAATCCCCGTCCGGTTTGTAATCTTCATTTTTCTTTAACGCCCTTGCCAGCAATCCCCGGGGCTCATACCCTGAATCAAGCTGTTCTGTAGCCGCCCTGATGGAATAATACAGGGGAATATCGCTTTTCTCTATCAGCTCCCTGTTAATCTCTTTTACAAGCGCTGCCCTGCGGGATTTATCCATTTGAAGGTGATTCTCTGTATACGGGTGGGGAAAAACTATTCCATTATTATTAAATATCCTTACATCCCCGCGGAGCTTTTCAACGAACCGCAGGTAAGCAAGTATAAATATCTGGTTATCACCGAACGTAAAATATCCCGCGCCCTTCTCCAGTGTATTCATTATATTCATACCGTAATCATGGGCGAGGTAATAGTTTCTTTTATTGTTCCCGGTAAAATTGAATACTAGCAGGACAAACAGCATTAATCCGCCAATTGCGTTTCTCCATTTAACGCTTCTCAGCTTATGGATATATTCCTTTAGGGCATAACCAGACCACAATGCCGCAACGAGGTACGCCGGCAGGTAATATACGGCAAATATTGCCCTTCCCAGCGCCGTGTACTGGAAGTTCAGCAGGAAAATCAATCCCAAAGTGTTTGCCAGAAACATTATTGCCGTAGTTAAAAACAACCTTGTCTGTCCCCGCTTGAGCATGAACCGGATTCCGGCCAAAGGCAGCCAAAAGAAGAAAACCGTGAACTGCCCTGAGAATTCTCGCGCGAAATGCAATACGAACTGCACCTGGTTTTTTAAACCATAAACTTTCCCGAATTCAAATTCCTTGTACTGCACTCTGCTCACATGGTTAAGAAATCCTTTCAGCGTTTCCGGGTTGCCCCAGTCAAGAGGCGGATTTGCCGAAGATCTTATCGGCAGATACAGGTACACGGCAAGCCCCATCAGGAACAGTAAGAGCATCCCGGGAATCCCGCAAACCATCATTGATATTCTTTTGGCTTTACCTTCGGATTTTAACGTTGACAGGATAAAATACAGGTACGCCGGGGCAAAGAGCATCATTATGAAATGATTTGTAAGGCTCAGCCCATAAATGAAAGCGAAAAGCCATAAATACCTGGTATCCAACGTGTCTTGCCATAACAACAGTAACAGCAGGATTAAAGCGGTAAAAAAAACGTTTAGCGCGTATACTTCAGCTATTACCGATTGCGACCAGAATGTTTTGGAAAATCCGAGCAGCAAGGCTGACAAAACCGCTGGCAGGGTACTTCTTGTTAAGCGGTATACGATAAGATAAAGAATGAGAACCGTAAGCGCCCCGAAGAACGCCGACATGAAATTAACCCTGGAGGCGATGCTCCCAAGCGGTATCAGGGTAAAAACCTTGCCGAGAATGGAATAAATTGGATATCCGGGTGGGTGCGAAACCCCCAGCAGGAAAGCCGACGACGTGTATTCCCCGCTGTCACCCACGTATACTGTCGGACAAAGGGTAAACAGGTACAGGATAATGCAGGCAAAAAACACGGCTATCCCGGCTTGTAGATTGGTTGGTTGAATTGACGCAAGCCTATTGGTAATTTTCATGATTTCGTATTACAGTTTTTCAAATATAATACCCGAATGAATCAATCCTTCAATTCCTTCCAACTACCGCCTGAGTTTATATCCACGACAAGCGGTATTTTCAGTTTTACCGAACTCTCCATTTCCTCCTTCACCATTTCTATGATTTTCTTCTCTTCTTTCTCAGGTATTTCAAACAGTAGTTCATCATGAATCTGGACGAGCATCCTTGACTCCAGCTTCTCATCCTTTATTCTCCTGCTTATGTTTATCATAGCAACCTTTATTATATCGGATGAAGTGCCCTGGATGGGCATGTTTATCGCCATTTTTTCCGCGTTGTTGCGCTCTAATCTGTTCCTACTCCTTATTTGGGGCAGGTACCTGCGCCTGTTAAGAATGGTACTTACGTACCCGTCAATACCCGCCTGCTTGATCGTGTTGTTTATATATTCTTTAACACCTTTATATTTCATGAAATAAGCATTTATGTATTTTTTGGCCATGTCCACGGGAACTTTTATGTCCCTTGCAAGGGCAAAGGGGCCCATGCCGTATGACAGTCCGAAGTTAACGACCTTGGCAACCCTGCGCATATCCTTTGTCACGTCTTCCTGGGAAACATTGAATATCTCAGAAGCTGTCCTGCTGTGTACGTCAAGGTTGTTTGCGAACGAATCCAGCAGGTTCCTGTCCCCTGAAATATGCGCCAGCGCCCTTAAATCTATCTGTGAATAATCCGCGGAAACAAAAACACATCCCTTTTTAGGAATGAAAGCTCCTCTTATTTTCATGCCCAGCTCCGACCTTACGGGTATGTTCTGTAAGTTTGGCTCTGATGAGGAAAGCCGCCCCGTGGCGGTAACGGCCTGGTTAAACGAACTGTGCACCCTTCCGGTGTCCGGGTTAATCAACCGCGGGAGCGCATCGATATAAGTTGATTTAAGCTTCTTTAGTTCCCTGTACTTCATGATGAATCCCGGCAGCTCGTGCGCCGCCGAGAGTTGAACCAGAACGCTTTCGGCGGTTGAAGCCCCCGTTTTGGTCTTTTCTATTACGGGAAGGCCTAGTTTCTCAAACAGGATAAAGGACAGCTGCTTGGGTGAATTTATATTGAACTCCCCTCCCGCATGTTTATATATTTCTTTTTCAAGTTTTTTAATATCCACCGCAAATTCCCTTGAAAGTTTAGCCAGACATTCCCTGTCAACAAGAATACCTTCCACCTCCATCTCACCCAGAACGCTTATTAATGGCATCTCAACATCCCTGAAAAGCTCATACATCTCTTTTTCCTTCAACCGCCCTATCATTACATCCACCAGGCGCAGGACGACATCGCACTCGCCGCAGGCGCCGTCAAAGGTCTTCCCGGCTGCCAATTCACTAAAATCAAGCTGCCCGGTTGATTCCCCGGGCGAAGGCATACTGTAGTCCAGGTAAACCATTGCTACCTTTTCTATTTCATGTTCGGCTGTGGGGTCCAGCACGTAGGATGCCACCATTGAATCGAATTCCACGCCCTTTAAATCAATGCCATTTCGTTTAAGCAGAATAACGCTTTTCTTAAGGTTATGACCGCATTTGACTATACTGCTGTTTTCAAATACAGGCTTTAACCATCCAAGCAACTCATCCCTACCCCTGCCTAACGGGAGGTAACAGCCCTGCCCCTTCCCCGTGGCAAAGGCAATACCCGCAATGTTTGCTTTCATCGGGGACAAACTGTCCGTCACTATATCGAATGAAAACATCTTTGACTTTGAAAGCTCCGAAACAAGGTTTTCAATATCCCTTTTTGCGGTTACCGTCTTATACTCAACTTTTGCCTTTTCCTTCGTTCCATAAGACTGCCCCTTTTCCCTTGCTTTCAAAACCCCGGATACTTCTTCATCCGCGCTAAACGAATCTATCATGCTCTTGAAACCCAGTTCCCTGAAAAGAGCAATAAGTTTTTCCCTGTCCGGCTGCCTTCTTTTAAAATCCGAAATCTTTTTTCCCAGCGGAATATCCTTTTTAAGCATAACAAGTTTTTTTGAAAGGTAAGCGTCGTCCCTGTGCTTTTCCAGCTTCCGGCTGACCGTTTCCTTCAACGACGAAAGGTTCTTATAGACATTATCCAGGCTCCCGTATTCCCGGATTAGCGGCACGGCTGTTTTCTCACCGATGCCCGCAACACCCGGCACGTTGTCCGCCGAATCCCCCATCAACGCCTGCAGGTCAATGAACTGATTCGGCTTCACTCCCGTTTTTTCCATGACCTTTTTATCATCGTAAAGAATATTCTTCTGCTCATTGTATATAGTTACGGAATCATTCACAAGCTGGAAGGCATCCTTATCTCCCGTGACGATTACGGTTTCGATTCCCTCCTTATCCGCGTTGCTGCACAGGGTAGCAAGTATATCATCCGCTTCATAACCTTCAATCGCAATAACCCCTACGTTCATCGTCTCCACAACATTACGGACCAGGGGAAACTGGGATTTCAATTGCTCGTCTGTCGGCTTCCTCGTTGCCTTGTACTTTGCATATTCCCTGTGCCTGAAAGTAGGTTTCGGCGTATCAAAACAAACGACAACGTAATCCGGGTTCTTCTGCTTTATTATTCTGTTTAGCATCTTAATGAACCCGTAAACCGCGTTCGTCGGCTGGCCTTTGCTGTTGGTCATCATCGGCAAAGCATGGTACGCCCTGTGTACGTAAGCGTTGCCGTCAATGCAGTAAAGTTTCTTCTTTTTCAAATCACACCTTCTCCTTAACAAACAATTCAGTCAACCACCGACATATTAGCCGTCGCGGTCAATGACATGGGAGAACCTTTTTTCCCATCCCGCAGCCCGTAATACCCGGCGCAGGCTATCATTGCGGCATTGTCCGTACTGAAGCCCTTGCCCGGATAAAATACTCTTATTGATTTACTTTCAGCCGCTTCACTGAACTTCTTTCTCAACCAGGTATTTGACGCAACCCCGCCTCCGATTACAATTGTCCCGGCTTGTTTCCTCCTTGCCGCAATTAAAGTATTTTCCATAAGCATGTCCACAACGGTCTTCTGGAAAGAAGCGAGAATATCAGCCATTGTTTTTTCATCCAAACCCTGTATTTTAGCGAATTTCCCTTTCTTCTGTTTTAGTTCCTTGTTCCTTAACTCCGCGTCAATGCTCCTGCCGTGGTTTATTACAGCTGTTTTTATACCGCTGAAGCTGAAATCAAGCGAACCGTCCTTTAACTTCGCCCTGGGAAACCTGACGGCGTCAGGCCTGCCATTCTTCGCAAGCCTGTCAATCACCGGACCACCGGGATAGCCAAGGCCGAAATACTTTGCAACCTTATCGTATACCTCCCCGGCGGCATCGTCGCGCGTCCTGCCCAGCACTTCATACTTACCGTAATCTTTAACCCATATTAATTCAGAATGGCCTCCTGATACAACCAGTGAAAGGAACGGCGGTTTCAATTCTGACCTTTCAAGCAGATTTGAGAATATATGGCCTTCAATGTGGTTTATGCCTAAAAGAGGTATTTTATTAACATAGGCAATAGTTTTAGCTGTCATTATCCCGATGAGAAGCGAACCGACCAGTCCCGGCCCCTGCGTCACGGCAACTGCGTCAATATCGCTAAAACCGCACCCCGCGCTGTCCAAGGCATCGCTTACTACAAAGTTAACGATTTCCAGGTGCTTGCGCGAGGCAATCTCCGGCACTACCCCGCCGTACTTACTGTGAAACCTGTCTTGCGAGGAAACCACGTTTGAAAGGACCTTCCTGCCGTCTTTCACAATGGCAGCGGAAGTATCGTCACATGAAGTTTCAATCCCGAGAATCAGCATAAAATATCACCTATCTTAAAGTAATAAATAATAAGTATTAAAACATTAATATTAGTATTTTACAACAGGAGTGTCAACTAAAAAAGATTAGCTTGTGTGGTGTCTCTAACATATCTTGACATTTGCTGGAAACATTTTGCTTTAGCGTCAAGGAATGAATACTAAGAATACTGTACGTATGTGAACTAGATGAGTGACGCCGATGATTAACAAAAGACGATAGCCCTTCGGCTTCGCTCAGGATCTATGACCCTTCATATGTAAAACTATGTTAGTAACGCTACACTAGTTCCTTATTATCATTACTTTCCCGGTTTCCTGTACCGTACTACCTCCTGATGTTGCCGTTACTTTCCAGAGATATACACCTGACGCAAGAGCGCTGTTTCCTTTGTCCATACAATTCCAGGTTCCATCTACAGGTATCTCGTTGTAACCCGCGGGCATACTCACTTTATC
>JAUXDE010000055.1 GCA_030618495.1 Clostridia bacterium | reverse complement strand
CGAGCCCGGACTTGCCTGTCTTCCAGTCAACTATGGTAATAGAACCATCTGTTTCCTTATAGGAAAAATCAAGCTTAACATTTATTTTATTACCGTCAAGCTCAAAACTCTGGAACTCTTCGATTGGAAGCCAGGAAGAAGCGCTTATTTTTTTTATCTCATTGAAAATGTCCGATTTGTAAAAATTCCCGATGCACCTTTCCACCTGGTCCCACATCCCCCTCCACTGCTCATCCTGAATGTCAATCTCATACTCATGCTCAAATAAAGCGCAGGTCCTGGGATTACTCCAGTATTCCCTGCCCCTTGATAATTTAAAATCCGAACGCATCCTTTCCCTTGTGGAATGAAGAATTTCCTCAAGCTTATGCGGCAGGTTCAACTTCATCTTCCCGAGTACCTCGCTTACCGAATCATGAACGATGGTTCCCGCCCACATATACCTGTTCTTCAGCTTGTTCAGAACATATATCTCCCTGACATCCTCCGGCGCATTTATTTCCCAGCCGCCCCAGTGGCCGTAATAACTGTAAAAGTACCTGCGCTTGCATTCCCAGAAACAAAGGTTACGGGAATTCGACCATGAAAATTGATTTACCAGTTTTGACATTTAACAATCCCGTCCCGCCTATAAATATTTCCGTACTCCTACCCTCGCATATAAACCCGAATTCATCTGTATTCTCTTCGCAAGGGAACTTCCCTCAATGACATTCGTGAACCCTGACATTATACAGTAACCTAATTCACCGAACACACTGAAAGACCTTGACGCCCTGGATGTCCCCCTCATCTCAAGCCCGACAAAACCCTGCAAACCGAACCCGCCGCTTGCGGCATACGGGGTCCCCTCATCAACCAACCTGATAACCGACCAGTTAAACCCACCGCCCACATAAAGCTGGAACGGTGTTTTATACCTCAGGTTCATATAAATGGGAGTAACTGCCAGAGTTATGGCTTCTTTCTCATACAAGCCTGTTTCCTCATTCAACGCTTCGCCAATAGGAGCGCGTAGAATCTGATTGAAACCGACCAGCAGGTCTATTTGCTCTTTTAATCCCCACCCAAGGTCAAATCCCCCGCCAAACACGAACGTCCCTTCCATGGGGTAATGAAGCGATGCACCGCTTGGGTCGGATTCCGGGTAATACCAGTACACAGGACTGGCGCCTGACAGGTAGAGGCTGATACTATTCTCGGTGCAGTCATATTCACCCCCTAACAACGGTTGACCTGAAATAAGAATAAGCATAAAAACCAGTAACAATGTTTTCATATTTTTCCACCTTGCCCATTACTTGATTTTTCAGGAATTTCTTCCAGCAATTTATCTATAACCTTTTCCACCGTGATTCCCTCAGCTTCCGCATTGAAGTTCAGTATAACCCTGTGACGCAGAACCGGGTGTGAAAGTTTCTTTATGTCTTCTATGGACACATTGTACCTTCCGTCCAGTATTGCCCTTGCCTTGCCCCCGAGTACAAGGTTCTGCGAAGCCCTTGGGCCCGCGCCCCAGCTTACCCAGTTTTTAATAAACTCCGGAGAGCTGTCCGAATTGGGCCTTGTTGAAGTCGTCAGGCTAACCGCGTAGTCAAGGACATAATCCGAAACAGGGACCTTACGCACGATATCCTGAAGCTTGTTTATCTCTTCCGCACTAAGAACCTTATGCAGTTCAGAGCGGTACGTGCTCGTCGTTTTATTGACAATTTCCTTTTCTTCGTCGTACTTTGGATAATCGATGTTTATTTCAAAAAAGAAACGGTCTAACTGCGCCTCGGGCAGGGGATACGTCCCCTCCTGTTCGATGGGGTTCTGTGTAGCCAGCACGAAAAACGGCAGTTCCAACGGGTAGGTCTTCCCGCCCGCCGTAACCTTGTATTCCTGCATAGCCTGAAGCAGGGCGGATTGTGTCTTCGGCGGTGTCCTGTTAATTTCGTCGGCAAGAACGATGTTTGCGAATACCGGACCTTTTATGAAATGGAACTCCCTTTTGCCCGTTGATACGTTTTCCTGTATGACATCGGTACCCGTGATATCGGAAGGCATCAGGTCCGGGGTGAACTGTACACGGTTGAACTTCAAATCAATAATTTCCGCCAGGGTTGATATAAGCATTGTTTTTGCAAGTCCGGGCACTCCCACTATGAGACAGTGCCCGCGCGCAAACAGGGATATCAAGAGTTCCTCTATCACCCTATCCTGCCCGACTATAATCTTATGCAGCTGTTCCAGGATGGACTTCTTGCCATCAACAAGTTTCCGGACTAACTTCAAATCCTCTTTCCCAGGTGTTTTTTCCACATCAATCTCCTTCTATTTAATTCTGTCAACAATCAGCTCGCAGAGTTTTTCAGTGCCTAGTTTAAAGTTGAATTTCCTGTACCTTTATTGCCCGGCTGTAAGTCTTGTGAGCGGCGCCGGCATTAAGGTATGAAATAAGTATTTTTTCCTTTTTTCCCGTTTCAATCAAGGTATTTCTCCGTTTATTCTTGTTTTTTCCGCAATTTGCGGGACCGCCTTACTCTTATAAATAAAGAAATGCAAAAAACAAATAAGACTAAATAAATAGTTGGAATCCCCTTGCCAATTATTCCAAACAACCCAAACAGGTCATTGAAAGCCACTGTCCACATGTAAATACCCAACAACATCGCAGGCACTACTATTAAAATACTTTTTCTTGTGGACAACCCCGTTAACTTACCGATAATTGCGCCGATCAGGGATCCCGTCCAGGGCAATGGCAGCCAGACAAACACAAACAGTCCCAATGAGCCGTATTTTTCAATTCTTTTCTTCTGCATTTCAGCAATCTTCCTGGTGGTATTCAGCATTTTACCCAGGATTCTTACATCTACTATATAGTCAAAAAACATTGAAACCAACGGATAGAACATAAACAACCATGTTGAATTAAAAAAACACAATAAGAGAATAAGGTTAACCGGATGAAAACCAAACTCCAGCCCCAGTGAAATAGCCATCAGGCGGCCTCCGACAACCCCGGTGGTAAACACGGTTACAACATTCATAAACGATTCAGGCTGGAATATAAACAGAAAAACCAGAAACATGAATTCCAGGACAAAGAGATAACAACCCATCCTGAAGATGCGCGATTCTATCGATTTACCTGACAGTAGTTTTTTTATTATATTTATTAACATAATGACATTTACCTTATTTACATAATTTATATATATATTAACATAGAATCATATACTTGTCAAGGTCTTCACCCCGTCAAAATAAAGTTTCTAACCCCTGGGATGATATTTTTTATGAGCATTTTTGAGGTGCCGGCCGCTCACATGAGTGTATATCTGGGTTGTTGAAATATCCCTGTGACCGAGCATTTCTTGAATACTACGGAGGTCTGCGCCACCCTCAAGAAGATGTGTCGCAAAAGAATGCCGGAGCGTATGAGAGCCTATTTCCTTCTTGAGCCCTGCCTGTCTGGCATAGGCCCTTACGCGCTTCCACATGGTTGAACGGGAGATTTTCCCTCCGGACGGGTTCGGGAATAGAATCTCGGATTGTTTATTCTTCTGATTATTGCGGACCGTATAAACATATCTTTCCAGTAAATCCCCGGCTCTTTTGCCAAAAGGCACTATCCTTTCCCTGTTTCTTTTTCCGATGCATCTTATGTATCCCTTCTTTAAATCAACCCTTTCCATAGTCAGGTTAACCAGCTCTGAAACACGCATCCCCGTGGAATAAAGAAGTTCAACCATTGCCCTGTCCCTCGTACCGTTACGCCTGTTCGCGCCGGCCTGCTGCAGCAGTAATTCAACCTCACCCTGACTTAACGCCACGGGAAGGTGCCGGGCAAGCCTGGGAGATTCCATGTCAACGGTTGGTTCTTCCTTACAGTAACCTTCCGCAACAAGAAACCTGTAAAACATCCTTACGGTTACCATCAGCCGCGCGATCGAGGGGACTGACAAAGCCTTTCTTGTAGACATGAAAAACCGCATTAACCCGTCGCGCCTGATACCGAGAATATTCTTTTCCTCTTTCCGAAGCCATTCAAGGTACCTGGACAGGTCCCGCCTGTATGCCTTCCTGGTATTCAGGGACAGGCCCCTTTCAACTGAAAGATAATTTATGAATTCACTAACGAACTGCTCGCCCTTTCCAGGTTTCAATCGGTTTCCTCCCGGCCCAGTGTAGTTTTACTACACTATTGCGTTACTTTAAAAGATATATGCCTGCAATAACCAGCGCCATTCCAGCCACCTTTGCCACCGTCACCCCTTCATTAAGGAAAATCACGCCAAGGATGAAACTCACAAGCGGAAAGGACGCCCCGATGGGGACCACCTTCGATGCTTCCCCTGATTTCAGGGCATGGTAGAAAAAAATAGACCCGATTATGCTGGCGCACAACCCGCCCGCGCATATCAGGAGCATTGACTTCATGCTGTAACCGGCAAGCGCCTTGAAAACACCGGGGCTGAATACCGCAATTACCAGTCCCCCGATAAACACGGCCATGCTCCTTATAAAAACCCCCGGTATGGGGCTTATCTCCGCCAAACCCGCTTTCTCCACAATCGGGGCCACTCCCCAGATAAGAGCAGCTAATATTGCCCAGTAATAAGCCTTCATAATCATCTCCCTTTACAAAATTATTTAAGTGATTCCCTCCAGTTAAGTTCCAGTTGTTTTAAGTTTATTCCCAGCGCTCTTTCTATCGCCGTGTTTATGTCTTTCGATTCCGCAAATTCCTTGACTATTGACCGTATCGAATACTTACTGTAAGAACCTGCAATGTAATGCATGAGCGACTTCGCCTGAATGTACGCAAGAAATATCCTGTCGACTGACGACTTCTTGCCTCCGATAACCCAATTAATCTCGGAAAGTGAGAGCAGGGAACCTGCCTTCAGATTCCTTACAAGCAGGTTTTTTTCATCCTGCCGGACAAAAGAACCCGGTTCCTCGTACTGCGCTACGCCCTCGTGCAGCCATACCGGAACATCGTCCCCCAGCATGTAATGAAGCAATGCGTGCGTGTACTCATGATAAAGCAGTTCCTTTAACTTCCGGATGTCACCCTTCAGGTCTCCAATCCTTATTCTTATCTTACCGTCATAAAGGCCTCTTATCCAATCGGGAATCATCAATGCTTTCTCAAATTCCTTTCCCGTATAGATAATGACCGTATATTTTTTTGGCGGGAGCGCGTCAAATTCACCGCCTATCTCATAGTAAGCGTCATCAAGGACCTTCAATACGTCCCAGGCGAAATCATAGGTCTCTACGCCGTTGAACCTGACTTCAAAATGCTCCAGTTCCTGGGACTGAAACGATGATTCAACACTGTACTCTCTCTTGATTTTCTCCAGCATCCTTCTTGTATTTGACCTGGATGAGTCAAGCTCCAGCGCTTTCTCCCAGCAGGAAATTGCCTTTTCATTATCTTCGGTTCCATAATAAATATTACCGAGCAAACTGTATGAATCAGCTGTTCCCTCACCATTAACAACCGCGTCTTCAAGCAGGCATCTTGCTCTTTCCTTATTCCCCTCATTATGTTTATTTAGAGCATACTCTGTCAGAACACGTCCATAGATTTTCTTAAGCCGGGTATCTTCGGGAAAAATGCCAGATGCCTCTCTTATGACTAACTCAGCTGTCTCAAAATCCTCTTCTTTTATAAGTTTAACACAGTAGTTGCCGTACACCGTAATCAGGTTCTCCTTCACCAGAGCGCTTCCATCATTTATTTCTAAAGCTTTCTTCAGGGATTCTATCGCTTCAGAGTATTTACCCTTGTTGTTATGCTCCACCCCTTCCTGGATATAACGATAAGTTTCACTTCCCCGGGTTTCATTTTTTGAAGTGCCCTTAGCCTTAACGGCTTCTGTTTTTTCTTCCCTGCCGTTTCCACAGCCAAAGAGGTAAATACCCGTGAAAATAATTAAAATTATCTTAGTAATCATTTTAGCAGTACCATTTCTATATAACCTGTTAAAATCCCAAAACCCGGGGTTTGTCAGCGATTTTTTTGAATTGTGGATAACTTGTGAATAAGTGCGGTATTTCCTTGTAACTTAGTCACCCATTTCTTGTGGTTACACGTTATTTTGACAGATGGATTGCTTCCTTGCCGACCAGTTCCTCTATGTCCCTCAGCATGGTGTCATCCAACCGTATGTGATAGTCGGTGTTGATATGAAGGTTCCCGTGATGAAGCGTTTTCAGGTCAAAGTTCACCCGGCAATTCCCTTCGTGCTTACTGAAAAGTTCCTGCAGTTTCTTCAAGGTTTCCTCTTCAAGCCCCGCGGTTGAAAGCCTCAGTTCAATCACGTGTATAAGCTTGTCCCTGGCGGCGGCAAAGGGAATGATGTCATCGGTAATAATTTTCGGGGTATCATCCCTTTCGTCAATGGTTCCCCTGACCACGACCATTTCATCTTCTTCCATCAGCTGCGCTAGTTTCTGGTACGTATCGGGAAATACTATTACCTCTATTGAACCCGTGAGATCCTCTAATTTGAAGACACCCATTATTTTTCCGGTTCTTGTTTTCTTTCTTTTAAGATGGAGTATTATTCCTCCTATCGTCACCGACCCCCTCTTTTCCTTTTTCATTATCTCATGTATGTTTATATTGATATAATTCTTCATCTCCTGCTCATAGCGCGCAAGCGGGTGGCCCGATATGTAGAATCCAAGCGCCTCCTTTTCGTAAGCCAGCATCCTGTCATCCGACCATTCCTTTACCGTCGGTATCCTCATTTCCTGTTCCATCCCGGGAGCGCTTATCCTGTCAAAAAAGGATGTCTGCCCGGAACGCCTGTCCCGCTGGACTTTTTCCGCTCTTTCCAGCACCCCGTCGAGCGCGTCGGCTAACGCCGCCCTGCCCGGACTCAACGAATCAAACGCTCCCGCCTTGACGAGATGCTCGACCATACGCTTATTCAACACCTGTGAATCAACCCTTGAGCAGAAATCAAAGAATGATTTGAACTCACCGTTGTCCCCGCGTTCGCTCACGACCGATACTGCAGCCGAGGAGCCCATGTTTTTTATTGCAGACAACCCGTAGCGCACACCAACCCCCTCCACGCTGAACCTGCTTCCGGATTTCTGAACATCGGGCGGTTTTACAACGATGTTCATCGACTGGCATTCATTTATGTAAAATGATATTTTATCGGTATTCTCTATTTCGGTATTTAGCAGCGTTGTCATGAATTCCAGCGGATAATTGCATTTAAGCCAGGCGGTCTGGTACGCCAGCAGTCCGTATGCCGCGGCATGGGACTTGTTGAACCCGTAACCGCCGAAAGTAACCATCTTGTTAAAAACGGCATTACTCGTGTCTTTATTAATCTTCTTCTTTGCCGCTCCTTCAATAAAGTTTTCCCTTTGCTTTTCAAGCACGTCAAGTTTCTTCTTGCCCATTGCGGCGCGCAGTATATCCGCCTGTCCCAGGGGAAACCCCGCCATATCCGTGGCAATCCTCATCACCTGCTCCTGGTATAGTATAACACCGTAGGTGTCCTTAAGAACAGGTTCAAGCAAAGGATGGTCGTACTCAATACTCTTCCTCTTATGTTTCCTCTCAATAAAATCATCCACCATCCCGCTTCCCAGGGGGCCCGGCCTGTGGAGGGCATTGACTGCGATGATGTCCGAAAACTCCGTGGGACGCAGCTTTCTCAGGAGGTCGCGCATGCCCTCGCTTTCAAGCTGGAAAACACCCGCGGACTTAGCTTCGCCAAGCATTTCATAGGTCTTTTTATCATCAATGGGAATGCCGGCGGGATTCAGTTTGAGCTTGTGCCTGGCGTTTATGAGTTTTATCGTCCCATCTATGAGCGTTAGAGTGCGCAGTCCCAGGAAATCCACCTTCAGCAGCCCCAGTTTATCGAGCGACTTCCCCTCGTACTGTGAGGTGATAACCCCCTTGCCGGTAACTGCAAATGGAGTGTAATCCGTTATTTTAGTGGGCGCGATGACGGTTCCCGCGGCGTGAACACCGCTGTGCCTTTTCAGCCCTTCTAACTTCCTGGCGGTATCCAGAAGCTCCCTGACAGACTTGTCCGTGTCGTAAAGCTGTTTCAACTCCCGCGATGATTTCAACGCCTCCCGGATAGAATCGCCGAACGGTATAAGTTTGGCAATCACATCAACCCTGGTAAGGGGTATACTGAGTACCCTGCCCGTATCCCTTATGACTGCCCTGGCAAGCAGGGAGCCAAAAGTGATTATCTGGGCAACATTCTCCTCTCCGTATTTCTTTTTTACGTAGTTAATTACCCTGTCCCTGCCGGTATCGGCAAAGTCTATGTCAAGGTCGGGCATGTTTCTCCTCTCAATATTGAGAAACCTTTCAAACAACAGTCCGTACTTGAGCGGGTCAATTTCCGTAACACCGAGAAGGTAAGCCACGAGACTGCCCGCCCCGGAACCCCTCCCGGGGCCAACCGGGATACCGTTCTTCTTCGCGTAATCTATGAAGTCCCACACAATAAGGAAGTACCCCGGGTAAGCCATTTTCCTGATAACTTCCAGTTCATGTTCAAGGCGTTCCCTTATCCGGGGAGTTTCTTTTCCATATCTTTGTTCAATCCCGTCCTCGCACAATTTCTTCAGGTATTCGTTAAGTTCGTATGATTCCGGCGCTTCGTAGTTGGGAAGCAATACCCTTCCAAATTCAATTTCAAGGTTGCATTTTTCCGTAACTTCTATCGTATTACGGATGGCTTCAGGTACACTCTTAAAGATTTTTTTCATCTCCTGCGGAGATTTAAGGTAGAATTCCTGCGTTGACAGTTTCAGGTGGGAAGGGTCGTCTATGGTTTTTCCCATGCCTATACACATAAGTATTTCCTGGGAATAGGCATCATCCCTGTTAACGTAATGGCAGTCATTCGTGGCGATAAGCGGTGTGTTCGTTTCTTTTCCGAGCTTAATCAATTCCTCGCAGATTTTTTTCTGCTCCCTGATGCCGTTGTCCATCAGTTCAAGGTAGAAATCGCCCTTACCGAAAATGTCATTGTAAAAAGAAATCGCCCGGCTGGCTTTTTCAGTTTCATCCTTAAGAATATGTCCCGCAATTTCACCTCTCATGCAGCCTGACAATCCAATCAGCCCCTTACTGTGCTCTGCAAGGACCTCTTTGTCTATTCTTGGCTTGTAGTAGAATCCTTCTAAATAACCTATACTTACAAGCTTCATAAGGTTTTTATATCCGTCGTCATCCTTTGCAAGGAGTACCAAATGATTGTAAGGATACCTGGAATCACCGTCAACCCTGGATGACTTTTTATCGTGCCTGCTGCCGTAAGCCACGTATATCTCACAACCGATTATTGGCTTTATTCCCGCATCCACGCACGCATTATAGAATTCTATGGTTCCGAACATGTTGCCGTGATCGGTTATTGCCAGGGCGGGCATCTTGTGCTGGACAGCCTTTTTGATCAGTCTGCCCGGTCCGCCCTTACTGTCAAGAACGGGACAGGCGCCGTCAAGTAGGCTGTACTCGGTGTGAACGTGAAGATGGACAAAATCGGAATGAACCATTAAAACCTCAAACTCCAGATATAAGATAGAATTATGGGGACACGTACCTAATTATTTTTTTCTAGTTATGTCTTTAAAATAATTAGGTACGTGTCCCCATAATTCACTAGAATAATTTCAGTACATCTTTCATGTCGGCGTAGGCGACACCTATGACCATGTCTGCCGCGCCGTAATACACCAGGAGCTTCCCGTCCTTTATCACAGCCCCGCAGGTGAATGTCACATTGGAAGTATCCCCTGTTTTCTCGTAGACTTCGCCCGGCTCAAGTATCGGCTCGGGATGCCTGTATATCACCCTTGACGGGTCTTCCAGGTCAAGGAAGGCAAGCCCAAGCCTGTAGTATGACCTGTTGTCCACGGAATGATATACCATCAGCCAGCCCTTTTCCGTCTTAATGGGGGGCGCCCCGCCGCCGATTTTATAATACTCCCAGCCATAGCCCTCGGGCTTCATGATGATATTGTTGTCAACGAAGTTTTTCCCATCATCGGAATACCCGACCCATATATGCTGCGGTATCCTGTGGTACAGGACAAACCTGCCCTTGTGCTTTTCAGGCAGCAGGTAAGCGTCCTTGTTATCGGTGTAGGGGAATGGGTAAACGGGCTTGCTCCAGTTCCATTTCTTTTTCCTGAAATCATCAACCGAAATCGAGGTTATCGCAAGCTGAACCCATTTCTGGATGCTCATCATGCCCGGTACCGTACCGTATGCCGAATAAACCATGTATATCCTGTCGCCAATCATCGTTAACCTCGGGTCTTCACAGCCAAACGCTTCCCTGTCATGTATCGGGTCAGGCAGGTAAACAGGCTCTGAGAGTCTCTCGTCAATCTTGAAACCGTCATTCGAGCGCGCGTACCCTATCCTCGATATACCGCCCCTGGTACCCCTTGCCCTGTACAGAAGAAAAACCTTGTCATCCAGCAGTAATGCAGCCGTGTTGAAAGTCATAATGGCTTCCCACGGATTTTCAATGATCGGCTCAATGATGGGATTCTTCTCATACCTTTTTAACTGAAACGATGCCATTCAATTTCCTCCTTAGATTATTTTGCCCGTAAGGTCGTAGGCATTTGCTCCCGTAATCTTTATCTTCAAAAAATCACCGGCTCTTCCCTTTCCGGATTTCACGAGGACGTAACCATCCACCTCCGGCGCATCCCGGTAGGTCCGGCAAAGCAAGACCCGCTTATCACTGCTCACCCCGTCAACGAGCACTTTCATCTGTTTGCCTACAAACGACCTGTTTATTCCTTCGGATACTTTCTGCTGGGCAAGCATTAATGCCCTGAGCCTGCTTTTCTTCACCCTTTCGGAGACCTGAGCGGGGTAGTTGTATGCCCTGGTCCCCTTCTCCCTTGAGTATTCAAAAACTCCAACCCTGTCAAACCTTGTTTCCCTGACAAAATCAAGAAGTTCCCTGAACTGCCTAAGTCGGAGGCCAAGCGGTCTTAGGAAGA
>JAUXDE010000156.1 GCA_030618495.1 Clostridia bacterium | reverse complement strand
TCCCTGCCGGTTCATATTTATTTGACAGATGAACAGGTGGCATGGGTAATTGATTGTATACATGAGTTTTATAAGTAATAACAAATAATTCTGATATAGCTGAAAGGAAGTTTTCATGAAGATCGAAGATAAGATATTTAAAAACACGGATGCCCTCCAGCCATGGGTTAAGAAGGTGAAAAAAAACAAAAAGAAAGTTGTTTTATGCCAGGGGCATTTTAACGTTATACATCCGGGACACTTAAGGTTTTTAGAGTTTGCGGGCAAGCAGGGGGACTATCTCCTGATAGCGATACAGGGAAGAAAACAGCTTGAGCCCAGGGTCAGGGATAAGTTCTTTAATGAAAAAGAAAGGGCAAGGGGAGTGGCTTCGCTGGAAGGTGTGGATAAGGTAATTGTTTTTAATGAGCTTCCGTTCCAGGAAATTATTGAGAGCGTTAAGCCGGATATATACGTAAGGGGAGAAGAATTTGCCGGGAAGTCGGATATGATCCGCAGTGAAGTGAATTTAGTGGAAAAATGCGGCGGTAAGGTCATGTTCAGGTCCGGAGAAGTCCGTTACGCGACAACTGATTTTCTTGAATATGATTCCCTCGATATCACGGAGCACCATCATAAGTTATTTCGTGAGGCGCTGAAAAAGCAGAAGATTTCAGTCAAGAAATTAAATGATTATTGTGATAAGTTCAAGAAACTGCATATCCTGGTTATAGGGGATACAATAGTTGACCAGTACATTGCCTGCGACGCCCTGGGGATGAGCGCGGAAGCGCCTGTCCTGGTGGTCCGTGAACTGGAAAGCAAGGAATACGTGGGAGGCGCCGCTGTGGTTTCAAGGCACGTGGCTGCCATGGGAGCAAAGTGTTCATTTATCTCGGTCATCGGAAAGGATGGGCCGGGAGAGCTTGTCAGGAAGGTACTTAAAGACGAAAATATATCCACGAACCTGATAATGGACAGCGATCGCCCGACCACTTTCAAAATCCGGTACATGGTCGGTCCCCAGAAAATATTAAGGGTGACGAGGCTTCAGGACCATTATGTAAGCAAGAAGATTG
Source organism: Clostridia bacterium (assembly GCA_030618495.1). Taxonomy (GTDB): domain Bacteria; phylum UBA6262; class WVXT01; order WVXT01; family JAUXBS01; genus JAUXBS01. The sequence continues at coordinate 1,749 of JAUXDE010000156.1, read as the reverse complement.
AAGCCATGGTTATTGAATCCATGGAATCACTGGCAGGCAAGATAGACGGGATTATAGTGAGTGATTTTGTCTACGGTGTTATCAATCCCGGGATACTTAAACGAATATCCGGGATAGCAAAAAAACACGGGATAAAACTCTTTGGCGATGTTCAAAGCAGCAGCCAGATTGGAAATGTTGTTAAGTTTAATAATTTTGATTTGCTTACTCCAACGGAAAGGGAGGCCCGGATCGCCATGGACGATAAGTACAGCGGGCTGGAATTACTTGGAGCCAATCTTATCAGGAAAACGAATACAGCCAATCTTGTCATAACACTCGCAGATAAGGGATTTATATCCTTCCAGTACGACCCGGAGGAAGATTATATCAAGTCACAGCATTTTCCCGCGCTGACGGTGAACCCGGTTGACGTGCTTGGGGCGGGAGACGCTTCGCTTTCAGGTTTTTCGCTGGGTCTTTGCGCCGGAGCGGGGCTAATGGGGGCGTCCGCCATAGCCGCGGGAGTAGCGTCAATGGCAGTCAGTAAGGTCGGTAACACGCCTGTGACTTTTAGCGAGGTAAAAAAATGGTTAAAAACGCTGGAAAACGCGGTAAAATAAAAATCAGCGGTAAACTAACGGTCAAACAGCTTGAAAAGAAGGCTGATGATATCAGGAAAAACACGGTGGATATCGTTGTTAAAAACGGCGCGGGCCATATAGCGCCGTCTCTTTCAAGCGTTGATATTCTTACGGTTCTGTACTATAGAATAATGAACGTTAAGCCGGATGCCGAAGAAGAGAAAAGGGACAGGCTTGTATTTTCAAAAGCGCACGGGTGTTACGGGCTGTATTCTATTCTTGCCGATAAGGGGTACTTAAAAGGTAAGGACTGGCAGAGTTTTTACAAGGGCAGTTTTTTATCAGGTTGCGCGGAACGAAGTGTTAAACACGGGATAGAAGCCGGGTGCGGCTCGCTCGGGCATGGATTGCCGATAGCTACCGGAATGGCGTTTGGCGCAAAACTGCGGAACAGAAAGTACAGGGTCTACTGCATAGTGGGCGACGGTGAAATGCAGGAGGGTTCAAACTGGGAGGCAATACAGTTCGCGGTAAAACACGAACTATCCAATTTGACTATTATAGTTGACCATAACGGATTGCAGGCAATGGATTTTCTGGAAGAAATACTGACCCCAAAGGGAAGGAAGGATGATTTGCAAAAGAAAATGCGGGGGTTCGGAGCGGAAGTCAAAACCTGCAACGGTCACAATATAAAAGACATGGTTGATAATATTGAAGGCTGGTCAAGAACAAAAAAGAGAGGCCGCCCGCCCCGGGCATTGATTGCGAATACGATTAAGGGATACGGGCTAAAATGCATGGAGAATATACCGAAGTTCCATTTTCGGATTCCTACCGATAAAGAACTGGAAACAGGTAAACGATATGAGTAAGAAAACGGAAAATTATAGAAGAGATATTGTGAACAGTATCATACCGTATGCGAGGAAGGATAAAAAAATTATCCTGCTCGTCTGCGACATGGGGTTTGGTGTTGCCGACAGGTTCAAGAAAGAATTCCCGGACAGGATATTCAACATGGGGGTAATGGAGCAGGGAACGGTGGGTATTGCCTCGGGGATGGCTGCGGTAGGGCTGAAGCCTATTGTATATTCAATTGTAAACTTCATTGCCTTCCGCGCGCTGGAACAGGTCAGGAATGATGTCCTACTGCAGGGGTTAAACGTTAAATTCATTGCGACGG
>JAUXDE010000037.1 GCA_030618495.1 Clostridia bacterium | reverse complement strand
ATGCTGTTGTTAATTACAATATAGCAACAAACGAGGCATGGAAGGATAAAGACGGGAATCCCCAGGTAAGGACTGACTGGCACAGGATAGTAGCGTGGAGACAGTTGGCGGAGTTCTGTATCAAGTATCTCAAGAAAGGCAACCGTATTTACGTTGAGGGCAGGCTTCGAACCCGTTCATGGGAGAACAAAGAGGGCACTACCAGCCATATTACAGAAATTATAATCAATCATCTTCAAATGCTTGATAATAAACCTGTTACGGCGGATAAAACTTCAACGGAAAAACCCGTTAAAAAAAAGAAAGATACCGGGAGTGATACCACGGATGACAAAGATATTGAACATGATGTTCCATTTTAAGTTTGGAGGAAAGTAAATATGCCAGAGCAGAAAAGAACTACTGACAGCGGACGAAGTACTGCAAAGAGGAGGCCATACCATAGAAGGCCTCGGGACGGTTATCTCAGGAAGAGAGCCTGTTTCTTTTGTGTTAAGAAAATAAAAACTATTGACTATAAGGATATTAACCTGCTCAGGAAACATGTAACCGACAGGGGTAAGATATTACCCAGAACGGTTACAAGTACCTGCGCGAAACATCAAAGACTTCTGTCAAGAGCAATAAAAAGAGCCAGGTTCATGGGGTTGGTGTCGTATATTGAAAAATGAGATTACAGGCAAAAGAAAAGTTATCGGAAGTATTCTGGAGTATTTTAACTGTTTTATCCTTGATATACCTGGGACTGTTCGTACCGGTTTTGAAAGTGAGTTTCTTTTTTTCATGTTTGCCGGTTGTGCTGGTTATCTTCAAGTACGGTTATAAATCGGGGCTGTTTTGCCTTGCCGCGGCAGGGCTGACATTGATTATAACCGTGAACGTTCCTTTTGCGGCTACGTACTTATTGATTTTCGGCTCATTGAGCATCGGATTAAGTTTGCTCATCAAGCAGGGATTGGCGGCTTCCAGAATAATAGGATTGGGTTCAGTTCTCTGCGTTGTCATGGTACTGGTGTGGGTTGTTTCAGCTAACCTGGTTTTTAAGGTGGATCCCGTAAAGATTTTCAGGGATGGCTTGGAACTCAACAACCGGCAGGCATTGGAATTGTACGGCAGCGGTTCGCTTTCGTTCCTGGGCAAGAATATAAGCCTTGACCGGGAACAGTCAGAGCAAATGAAAGAACAATTAAGCAGCACGGTTGATTTTATCAATAAAGGATTGGGCGCGCTGTTATTTATATTTTCAGTTGTAGGGGTGGGGTTGAGTTATATTGTCGGTGTAAAAGTTTTCCCAAATTACGGCATCAGGCTGATGAGATTACCGGATTTTTCCAGGTGGCGCCCCGGGGAGGGGATGGTATGGGGGCTGATCCTGGGAGGTGTTCTGTATTTTATTGGGACGTACACTAATATGCGCCAGATTAACATCGCGGGACTTAATATTGGAATGTTTTTCCTTGCGGTGTATTTTGTTTCAGGACTTTCTGTGATAAGTTACTTTCTTCATGGATACAAGGTTCCTGTCTTCGCGCGGGCTTTTTTATATGTACTGTTTGTCATGCAATATCCTTTCTCTGCGGGAGTGGGGTTGGCTGATGTGTGGTTTGATTTTCGTAAGAGGATGGATACTGTGAAAAAGAAGAAAGAAGATACCGGTACTCTTTAGGGCAAAGGAGAAAGAAATGGATGTTATTTTAAAAAAGGATATTGAAAAACTTGGCAAGGCGGGGGAGTCGGTAAGTGTAAAAGAAGGATATGCCAGGAATTACCTGATCCCGAGAGGGATGGTTATGAAGGATACCCCGAATAACAAAAAACTGTGGGAGAATGAAGTTAAGTCGATTGAACGGAAAGAAACAAAGGAAATAAAGAATTCCAGCGAACTTGCTAAAAAACTGGAAGATGTTTCCTGTACGATTACGGTGAAAGTCGGAGAAAACGATAAATTGTTCGGGTCAGTAACTTCAGCTGATATCGCCGAAGCTCTTAAAGCCCAGAATATTGAAATAGACAAGAAACATATGGTTCTTGATGAGCCGATAAAAGAACTGGGCGTATATACAATAGATATAAAGATTCACACCGGGATTACGGGTAAAATAAAAGTCTGGGTAGTGAAGGAGTAAAAATATGCTTGAAACAACCACGAAATTGCCGCCGCAGAATACTGAGGCGGAACGGTCTTTGTTGGGTTCAATGATGATAGAAAAGGAAGCAATACTTCAAGCGGTCAATATAATCAACAAGGATAGTTTTTATGAGGACACCCATGCTAAGATATTTCAGGTAATAGTCGATTTGAATGAAAAGAACAAGGCGGTTGATATTATTACGGTTACGGAAGAACTGAAAAAGAAAAATATGATTAATGAAATTGGCGGCGCGGTTTACCTGACTGAACTTATTGATTCCGTGGCTACTGCCGCAAATGTCGAGCACTATGCGAAAATTGTCCAGGACAATGCGCTTTTACGCAGGATTATCAAGATTTCAAACAGAATAATCGCCGATTGTTATTCAAGCGAAGAAGAGGTTGATAATATAATGGACAAAGCTGAACAGGCAATTCTTGATGCCTGTCAGGACAGAATGCGGACGGGTTTTATAGCTATTAAGGATATGGTGCACGATAGTATTGAGGAAATAGATAAACTTTATAATAAGAAAGAACAGATTCCCGGGGTGCCCAGCGGTTTTGCGAAACTTGACGAGATAACGGCCGGTTTTCACCCATCCAACTTAATAATAGTCGCGGCGAGGCCGTCTATGGGAAAAACATCTTTTTGCCTTAACGTCGCGGAGCACGTGGCTATAAAGAGCAAGAAAACGGTAGCCCTGTTCAGTCTTGAGATGTCAAGGGAGGAATTGCTGCTGCGTATGTTGTGCTCGCAGGCGAAGGTTAAAGCACATGACGCAAGAACGGGATATTTGAAGAAGCGGGACTGGCCGGCATTGATAAACGCTGCGGACCTTCTTTCCGCAGCGCCCATATATATTGACGACAGTCCTTCGCTTAACGTTCTTGAAATGAAATCCCGCGCCCGCCGTCTTCAGTCGGAACACGGGCTTGATATGGTCATTATAGATTACCTGCAGTTAATGGCAGGCAGGACAGGCCGCTCGGAGTACCGCCAGCAGGATGTGTCTGAAATTTCCCGTTCGCTGAAGATTATGGCAAAGGACCTGAAGGTACCCGTTATCGCCGTTTCACAGTTATCAAGGAAACCGGAGGAAAGACCAAACAAGAAACCGCTTTTATCGGATTTGAGGGAATCCGGGTCCATAGAACAGGACGCCGACCTGGTTCTTTTTGTTTACAGGGATGAAATTTATAATGAGGAAACTGACAAGAGGGGAAGGGCCGATATAATTATCGGCAAACATCGTAACGGACAGATTGGTTCGCTTGAGTTGGCTTTTCTGTCGGAATATACCAGGTTTGAAAATCTCGCAACACAGATGGATTAAAAAGAAAAACAGTCGCCTTTTACGGAAAACAGAATGGATAAGATTTTAAGGCCGACGTGGGCTGAGATTGATATTGGCGCATTTCGCCACAATTTTAAGAGAATTAAAAAGAAATTAAATAAGAATACGCATATACTTTCCGTTGTAAAAGCGGATGCTTACGGTCACGGTGTCGTGGAATTGGGCAGGGCAAGCGTTGAGCAGGGAGCGAAGCTCCTCGGGGTTGCTTTGATTGAAGAGGGGATTTTACTAAGAAGCAAAGGTGTAAAAGCCCCTATCCTGGTCATGGGCAGTATTTATCCCCTGAAGAATTTTTCCTATGTATTGAAACATGACCTTATTCCTGCGATAAGCAGCGTGATGGCCGCTAAAGAGCTTTCAAGGCTTGCGGAGCAGAGAAACAAAAAGGTTTCTGTATTCATAAAAATTGATACCGGGATGGGACGGATAGGCATTTCTCATGAGAATACCGGGGAACTTATACGGAAAATCAGGGAATTTCCAGGATTAAAAGTTGACGGTATGTTTACCCATCTTGCGTCGGCTGCAGGAGACAGGAAATTCACGACAAAACAGATTAAGAGATTCCGAAACATTGAAAAAACGCTGGAAGAATCGGGTATTCACGTGGGTTACAAGTCCGTCTCAAACAGTACCGCGGTGCTTAAATACCCGGAAGCGCATTTTAATCTTGCCAGGCCCGGGATAACTCTATACGGTTTACTGCCGTATAAGAATGCGGACAAGGATATTGATCTCATGCCCGTAATGAGTTTAAAAACAAGGATTGTTTACCTGAAGAAGGTTGCCGTGGGCGCAACGGTTAGTTATAGGAGGTTGTGGAGGGCAAAAAAGGATTCTTTTATTGCCACCCTTCCCGTCGGGTACGCTGACGGGTACAGCAGGATGCTTTCAAACCGGGGTGAAGTGCTCATAAGGGGGAAGCGTGTCCCGGTTGTCGGCAATATCTGTATGGACATGTGCATGGTTGATGTCACGAGTCTGGATGGCGTGGAGATTGGGGATAAGGCAGTGTTGATAGGCAGCCAGGGTAAGGAAAGAATAACCGCCGAGGAAATCGCGGACAAAACCGGTACAATAAATTATGAAATTACGTGCTGCGTGGGTAAGAGGGTGCCGAGGGTTTACGTTTAATTCCGGCGGTCAATAATTGAAATGAAAATGAAAAATCCGATAGAATCGTTTGGCAAAAAAATCCTGGAGATTTCCAGGTACCTCGGGGAGGCGGCGGCGTTGTTCGCAAGCGCCATCAGGTATATGTTCTCCGCTCCGTTCGAGTGGAAAAACGTAGTAAAACAAGTCGTTGAAATAGGGATAAAATCATTAAGCGTTATCACGCTTTCTGCCCTGTTTACAGGCATGGTTTTTGCTTTTCATATTGGTTATGTTTCCAACCTGTGGCTGGGTTCGACGATTTTTGTCGGGCTGGGCACAACGATTGCGATATTAAAGGAATTAGGCCCGGTGATAACGGGGCTGGTGCTTTCAGGAAGGGTCGGGGCGCAGATTACGTCTGAGTTAGGAACAATGAAAGTGACAGAACAGATAGACGCCCTCTACACGCTGGGAACGAACCCGGTAAAGTACCTTTATGTTCCAAGACTTATAGCGGCAATGATAGCGGTTCCGCTATTAACTCTGTATACTGATGTTGTGGGAACGTTCGGGGGGTTTATAGTGGCAGTGAAGAATTATAAGATACCTCCTAATGTGTTCTGGTGCGAGATCATTGATTACATACACGTAGATGATATTACACTTGGGCTTATAAAGGCGTTTTTTTTCGGCTTGATTATAATTGTCGTAAGTTGTTACAAGGGGCTGAGCTGTAAGGGCGGGGCCGAGGGGGTGGGGAAGGCAACGACTTCTGCTGTGGTGATTTCAATGATTCTGATTTTGATTTCGGATTACTTTCTTACCAGTCTCCTGACCACATTGGGAATAGGCGTTGGGTAAGGTGTTATGAATTATGATTAGAATAAGAGACCTTCATAAAAGTTTTGGGAATAATCACGTTCTACGCGGGGTAAACCTTGATATAGTTGAGGGAGAAACAACTACCATAATCGGTGGCAGCGGCGAGGGCAAGACGGTTCTCTTAAGAACCATCATGGGGCTGATGCAGCCGGATAAAGGGTCAGTGGAAATTGATGGTATAAATATCGCCCGGCTGAATGAACACAGGCTGGCAAAGATCCAGAGAAGATTCGGCATGCTCTTCCAGGGGGCGGCTTTATTCGATTCAATGACAGTGGGGGAGAACATAGCATTCGGACTGCATCATTTGACGGAGCTTTCGGAGGAGAAGATAAAGGCGAAGGTTTCTGAAAAGCTTAAAATGGTGGGCCTGGAAGGAATTGAAAAAGCAAGAACGGACGCGCTTTCCGGAGGAATGAAAAAAAGAGTTTCACTTGCCAGGGCGATTGCCATGGACCCGGAATACATACTTTACGATGAGCCATCCACGGGATTGGACCCGATTATGGCTGATGTTATCAATGACCTGGTTATTCATCTGCAGGAGGAGATGAAAATCACTTCTATCGCAGTAACGCATGACATGGTGAGCGCGTATAAAATTTCAAATCGGATTGCAATGCTATATGAAGGTAAAATAGAGGAAATAGGCACTCCTCATGAGATTGGGATGACAAAAAACCCTGTTGTGAAACAATTTGTAACGGGAAGCAGCAAGGGGCCTATTCAGCGCGGTGTGTTGTTTGTAAGGGAAAGGAATAAAATATGATAAATCAGGAAACAAAGGTGGGGCTTTTCGTTTTATTTGGAATCTTGATTTTTGCTTTTTCTGTTGTTTTACTTGAAGATATAAACCTGGAAAAAGGGTATAGATTAGATGTCTTTTTTGATAACGCCGAGGGATTGCCCGTAAAGGGGCAGGTTAAGATGTCGGGAGTGGAAGTGGGGAAGGTTAAGAATATCAGCCTGGTGGATGGTAAGGCAGTCGTGACTGTAAGAATGAAGCCGAATGCAAAGGTCCATAAAGATGCCACGGCAAAGATTATTTCCGTAGGAATGGTGGGGAACAAACTTCTTGAATTGACAAGAGGTTCCCTGGACAAGCCGCTCCTGAAGGACGGCGATACTATCCTGGGCGAGAGTTCGATGGATTTGAATAGTATGATAGACGACGCGAGTAAGGGGCTGCAGGATTTGATAGGGCAATTGAAGATTTTTGAAAAGGGAGGAAAGTTAGAGGTCAACTTGAACAGGATTATGTCCAACCTTGAAAAAATCACCGGAAAATTGGATTCGTCCCTTGGGAAAGACGGGCAGAGTTTAAAAGGAGCCGTTAATAATATTAACAAGGCATCAAGTGACCTCTCGGAGGTTTCAGAAAAACTCAAGGATTTAAAGATAGATGGCAGCGTTCTGGACAAGCTGGCGGGTGACGAGAAACTTGGAAAGAAAGTTGAAAATATAATTAACAGTCTCGAAAAAGTCGGTAAAAAACTTGAGAAAAGGTTCTAGGGGCATTTAAGGTCTGACCCCAAAGACTGACTGCGGAGAATGATCGTTGGCAAAATCAAAAGCAATTTTTATATGCCAGGAATGCGGTCATCAGGAAACAAGATGGCTCGGCAAGTGTCCAAGTTGTAATAACTGGAATACTTTTGCGGAGTCAATAAGGGAAAAAAAAGGCGGGAGCCGTTCCCATGGCAAAAAGTTTTCCCTGGATGAAACGCCAATCAATATCGCCGATATTTCAACTGAGGATAATAAAAGGATTTCTACGGGGATATCGGAGTTTGACCATATATTGGGCGGGGGAATAGTACCCGGCTCACTCGCTCTTCTTGCAGGCCCTCCGGGAATAGGCAAGTCCACCCTCTTGTTGCAGGTAGCCGAATCGCTTGCAAAATCAAATAAAAAATGTCTTTACGTTTCCGGCGAAGAATCCCTGGCGCAGATTAAGTTAAGGGGCGATAGGCTTGGCGTCAGTTCAAGCCAACTGCTGGTCTATTCCGGAACGGACGTGCAGGAAATACTTAACCAGGCAAGGAATATTAAACCTGCGCTTGTAATAATTGATTCAATACAGACGGTTTACCATCCTGACTTATCAGCGATACCGGGCAGTGTGGGGCAGGTGAGGGGGTGCGCCGAGGAAATCAATTATTTTGCGAAATCCGAAAGGATTCCCGTGTTTATTTCAGGCCAGGTAACAAAGGAAGGAGTGATTGCGGGACCTAAGATTCTTGAGCATACCGTTGATACTGTACTTTATTTTGATGAGACAAAGGACAATTTCTACAGGGTTATCAGAACAGAGAAAAACCGTTTTGGGCCTGCTGCCGAACTGAGTATTTTTCAGATGAAAAAAACGGGGCTTGAGCAGGTAATCAATCCGTCCCTGATGTTCTTGGAGTCCCGGCCCGTTGGAGCGGCGGGTTCCGTGATAGTGACTCTTATTGAGGGTTCCAGGCCGTTGTTGATTGAACTGCAGGCCCTTGTAACAGGAACAAGTTTCAGCATGCCGAGGCGCCAGGTGAGCGGGCTGGACTATAACCGGGTGCTCCTGATGGTTGCCGTTATGGAAAAAATCCTGGGAACGAGGCTGGAGAACCAGGATATATTCCTGAACATTGCCGGGGGGACAAAAATCAGCGAGCCTGCCTGCGATTTAAGTATTATCATGGCGATTTATTCGGCATTCCGGAACAAACCGGTGGACGAGGGGATTATAGTTATTGGCGAGGTTGGCCTGGCGGGAGAGATAAGGGCTGTTAGTTTTATTGATAAACGGGTAAATGAAGCCAGGAAACTCGGTTTTAAAACCTGTATAATCCCAAAGGGTAATTTAAAGGGTTTTTCAAGCAAGAAGATTGAACTTATCGGGGTTTCAACGATTCGTGAAGCAGTGAAGATTATAGATAAAGAAAAGGAGATAAAAAAGATATGATTATCTGGATTATTCGTTTGATGGTAATAGTTTCAGGCTGGATTATAGGTTACCTGCAGTTTACAAATCACGTCATGGGTATCCTGGTGGGAACGGGAGCGGCCTTGTTGATTATATTAATTGAAATCATTATTGACAAAGTTGCCCTGGATACAATGATTTCTGCCGGTATCGGGATAGCCATTGGCCTGATCGTTGCGAAAATGGTGGATTATTCCATTTTCCAGATAGGGGACGAGAAGGTAATCGCTTTTTACGGGGATTATTCCCCGCTGGTAAAAATTGCGTGCGCTTATATAGGCATGCTCCTTGCCGTAAGAAAGAAGGACCAGCTGGATTTGCTGGATAAGAATATCTTTCCGTCAAAAAGCGCTGCGGGAAAAGCCTTGATGAAAATTCTTGATACGAGCGCCATTATTGACGGAAGAATTAATGATATAGGGGATTCTGATTTTCTGGACGGGACTCTTGTAGTGCCAGGGTTCGTTTTAAGGGAATTGCAGGAGGTAGCTGATTCCGCTGATTCAATCAAGAGAGCCCGCGGGCGACGGGGGCTTGACGTGGTGAAAAAACTAAAGGATAACAAGAAAATTGTGCTCAAGATATTTGAAAAGGATTATCCGAAGATTACCGAAATTGACGCCAAGATTGTAAAACTGGCGGATGACCTTGGGGCCAAGATAATAACTTCGGACTACAACCTGAACAAGGTTGCTTCCGTTCAGGGCATCAGGGTACTTAACATCAATGAACTGTCAAATGCAATTAAGCCTCCCGTGCTTCCCGGGGAGGAACTTAAGGTGTTTGTCTTAAAGGAGGGCAAGGAAAAGAAACAGGGAGTGGCTTACCTTGATGACGGGACCATGGTGGTTGTTGAAGACGGGAAGAACTACATTGGGCAAAAGATTGAAGTTACCGTAAGCAGTATCCTGCAGACATCCGCCGGCAGGATGATTTTTGCCCGTAAAGGGCGTGAATAAAGAGAAGATCTGATAGGTCTTTAACTCAAAGGTCGCTCACGTGAGCGGCTCGCTCTGAACCACGAAAGCGTTGGGGTTTAACCTTTCGTGGTTAAACCTCTTCGTTAAAAACCTATCAGATGAGAAAGAAAAGAAAGGAAAAAAGGATTACTAAGGAATATAAAAAAAAGAAAAAGGTTATTGCCATTATCACCGCTGCGGGAGCCGGGAAGAGGCTTAAGGGGCAGGTGAAAAAACAGTTCAGGAGTATTGTAGGCAAACCCGTTGTAGCCCGCACCCTGGATGTTTTTGAGGAAGTAAGGATGATTGATGAAATCATTCTTGCCTTACCCGGCGGGACGGAGGATTACTGCAGGAAAAATATCATTAATAAGTACGGGTACAAAAAAAACATTAGAATCGTTAAAGGCGGCGCTCGCAGGCAGGATTCGGTGTTCAACGCCCTGAAGCAGGTTGAGGGGGATTGCCGGATTGTGGTTATTCATGACGGCGTAAGGCCTTTTGTTACAAAAGAAATGATAGAGGATTCGGTAAGGAAGGCGGAGAAGTACGGGGCAAGTATGGCTGCCGTACCCCTGAGGGATACCATTAAGAAGGCGGACAGCAATGGTTTTGTTCTGAAAACCCTGAGCCGTGAAAAAATCTGGCGTACACAGACGCCGCAGTCATTCCGGTATGACCTTATCATGACGGCTCACGAGAAGTCGCGGAAGAATGGGTTTCATGCCACGGATGACGCGGTTCTGGTTGAGCGACTCAAAAAAAAGGTGAAAATCATTGGCGGAAGTTACGGGAATGTAAAGATTACCACGGCCCAGGACTTGAAACTTGCCGAAGCCATGCTTAAAGGCAAAGATACAAGATACGGCATAGGTTATGATGTTCACAGGTTGGTAACCGGCAGGGAACTTGTTCTCGGCGGGGTGAAGATACCGTTTAAGAAAGGCCTTCTCGGGCATTCCGACGGAGACGCCCTGGTCCATTCCATTTGCGATGCCCTTCTCGGGGCGATGGGCAAGAGGGACATCGGAGTGTATTTCCCGGATACTGATAACAGGTACAGGGGAATTTCGTCTATAATACTTCTCTCCAAGGTGGTTGGCATGCTCTTAAAAGCGGGGTACGCCGTAAACAATGCCGATTCAATGATAATTGCCCAGGAACCAAAGATGTCAGGTTATGTAAACGGCATGAGAAAAGTAATTGCGCATGAGCTGAAGACAAAGACGGGCAATGTCGCCATAAAGGCGACGACGAATGAGGGGTTGGGGCTGATAGGAAAGGGAAAGGGAATTGCCGCGTATTCGGTGGTTTCCATAAGAAAGCAGGGATAAAAATCATGGCTCTTGTTGTGCAGAATACATTATCGTCAAAGAAAGAGGAATTCAAGCCTTTGGAGCCGGGTAAAGTGAAGATGTATGTTTGCGGCATTACCCCCTATGATGAATGTCATGTAGGCCATGCAAGGTGCTACGTTGTCTTTGACGTGATAAGGAGATACCTGGAATACAGGGGGTATGATGTAAATTATGTTCAAAATTACACCGACATTGACGACAAAATCATTAACAGGGCTAATAAGTTGAAGATAAGCACGGAAGAATTAGTAGAAACCAACATTAAGAAGTATGAAGATGTAATGGACAGGCTGAATATAAAAAAGGCCAATAAGTATCCAAGAGTAACAAAACATATCAAAGATATAGTAAAGTTAGTCGAAAAACTCATTGAAAAGGAATATGCCTACGAAGTAAACGGTACCGTTTACTTCTCGGTTGATAAGTTTCAGCCCTATGGTAAACTCTCAAAAAGAAAAAAGGAAGACATGGTTGCGGGAGCGAGAATAAAGGTGGACCAGGCAAAGCAGAACCCGCTTGATTTTGCCCTGTGGAAGAAGGCAAAGCCGGAAGAACCTTCATGGCCAAGCCCCTGGGGTAAAGGAAGGCCCGGCTGGCACATCGAATGTTCGGTGATGAGCATGAAATATCTCGGGGGTACCCTTGACATACACGGCGGCGGAAGAGATTTGATATTCCCGCACCACGAGAATGAGATAGCCCAGTCGGAGGCTGCTACGGGTAAGCAGTTCAGCAGGTTCTGGTTCCACAACGGTTTTGTAACCATAAATGAAGAGAAGATGTCAAAGTCGTTGGGAAATGCGTTTACGTTATCTGATTTGCTTGGAAAATATAATTCCATGGTCCTGAGGTACTTTTTGCTCACCAAGCACTACAGGACTCCCATAGACTTCTCGGATGCCGGGCTTGAAGAAGCGAAGAGGGGAATTTACAAAATAAAGAATGAGGCAAAAAAAATCAGGGATCTCTCATCCAGGAAGCCGGAAATCCCGGACGGGAAGGCAATTGCCGGCAATAAAGGCGCTTCCGCGGAGGACAGGGACAGGATAAACGACATGATTTCGGAATGCAGGGATGGTTTTGAAAAGGCAATGGACGATGATTTCAACACTGCGGAAGCAATCGGTAAAATACATAAACTGGTCAATCAACTCTCCGCCGAATTTGGCAGGCAGGCCCCGCCGCTTGAGTTATTAATGAAAGGCGCTTCTACCGTAGAAGGGCTATTAAACGTGCTTGGGATTGATGCCGGCAGACTGCAGGAAAGCGATATTCTCTCGGAGGCTGATGACTTAAGAAAACAAAGAGATGAAGCCAGGAAGAACAAGGATTGGCAGAAGTCGGATGAAATTCGTGACAGGCTTAAAGCCATGGGGTACGCGGTTGAAGACACGCCTTCGGGGACTTTCCTGAAGAAAAAATAAATCATTTAAATAAATGTTTGGAATCACGGGAGAAAAAATGGCCAAACCCTTATGCCCGTACTACGGGGATTGCGGAAGCTGTACCATGCAGGACGTTGATTATCCCGCTCAACTGGAGAGCAAGAGGAAGGTTCTTGCGGATGCAATTCAGTTTGAGGATATCAAGGTGTTTTCCGCCAATGAGTATTACTACAGGAACAGGATGGATATGGTTTTTCATGGGGGTGGGCTTGGTTTCCGGAGAAGGGGGAAATGGCGGGAAATAGTCGATATCGCGCAATGCGCGATCTCAAGGGCGGAATTAAACCTGCTAATCAGGGAAATAAGAGAGTTTTTTAAGGGTGTTGATTATTTTGATGTAAGGAAGAAGCAGGGCGTGTTTCGTTATGCCGTTATCAGGACCCCGAATGAGGATTCCTCAATATCGTTTATTCTTAACCAGGATTCAGGCAAACTGGAAGAAGCGGTTGAAAAAATCAGGGAATACGCCTCCGTTTCAACAGCAGGCAATGTTATTGTCGCGTATGTTCCCGCGAATACGGATGTGAGCATTTCGGATAACTTTGAGGTCATAAAAGGCGATTGTTTTCTCAAGACAGTATGTTTTGGAAGGGAGTTCTTGTTCCACGTCCAGGGTTTTTTCCAGAATAACAGTAAAATGGCCGACATCGTAAGTGAGCACTGCTATAATCTGCTTAAATCCTATGATACGCGAGGCTCCTGCCTTGTTGACCTGTATGGCGGTGTCGGCGTTTTTGGGATTAGCAGTGCAGGACTGTTTAATGAAGTGCTTGTAGTAGATAATAATGAGTTATCCATTGAAGCTGCTCAAAAGAATATTAAGAATAGTAAAACCGAAAATGTTAAGGCGATAATGCTGAATGCCAAACGGTTGAGGGAAGTCGAACTGCCTGCCGGGTTTTTCGTTATTGCCGACCCTTCCAGGCAGGGGATTCACCCGAAAGCCATTAAGCATTTGAATAACACAAGGGCTGAGGCTATTATCTATATATCCTGTAACGCGAAACAGCTGGGGGAGGACCTGAAAAAATTTGAAGGGTACAGTGTCAGGAGCGCGGCATTGTTTGATTTGTTCCCGCAGACACCGCATTTGGAATCGGTAATTGAACTAGTGTGTTGTCTCTAACATATCTTTATATTTGCGATAGGTATTCTAGTGTCTTATTAAACAACTTATGTAACCATAACATGTCTGGATATGGTTTGGTTGCAACGAATGACAACACTGGCGTGCTTTATGCACGTCAAGGCGAAGTGAGGCAGCAAACAACCATATACGGACATGCCCTTTCGGGCAGAAATTCTTTTAACCTGATTCCGCATCACTCGTCACTTATTTGCAACAAGCAAACATCGTTCCTCGTTCTTTGAATCCGGCTAAAAAAACCTCTGTTATGATTACATAGGTTGTTTAATAAGACACTTAAGTCAAGGAGCGAGGAACGCGGTGTATCCGCTGCGATACATAAGTGACGAGCGACGAAGACTATGTTTAAAAGATCATCGCCCTTCGGGAAGGGCTCTCTTTGAGCGGCTTCTTCGTCATTCCTCCTAGCCATATTCTCGATATGCCTTCGTTGTCTTTCCTTGAACCCATCTCAAATCCTGCTCTTCAAATGTCAAGATATGTTAGAGACAACACACTTTATCCGACCTGAATTTCATTTGAACTTTTTTTTCTTGACTCGTTTCTATGTTGATAGTATAATGAAATTGTCAGTTGATAGGAGGATGGGAAAGTGAAAGAGAAAATACTTATTATCGATGATGAGCCGCAGGTGGCAAAGCTCATTGAATTAAAATTGAAAAACTGGGGATATGAGACGGTTTCTGTCAATGACCCGCACAAGGGTATTGAAACAGCGGAAAAGGAAAAACCTGACCTGGCTTTGCTGGATATCATGATGCCGGAACTGGACGGCATCAGTGTTTGTTCTGAGATGAGAAAAAGGTTTAAAATACCCGTAATCATGATAAGTTCCTTAAATGACCATTCATCAAGACACGATGCGGGTGTTTTTGGCGCAATTG
The DNA here is from genome assembly GCA_030618495.1 of Clostridia bacterium. Classification (GTDB taxonomy): domain Bacteria; phylum UBA6262; class WVXT01; order WVXT01; family JAUXBS01; genus JAUXBS01. The sequence continues at coordinate 413 of JAUXDE010000037.1, read as the reverse complement.
ACTATGTTGCCAAACCGATAGATGATGATGAATTAAAATCCAAAATAGAGAATGCCCTGAAAGTGCACCGCAGGCTGAAAGAAAAGAAAAACGAAGAAGACTAAAGCGGTAACCTGTCCTTTTTCCCACTGAACAACTATTCTTTAATTATAGTTTTGCATTACTGTCCGGAGCTTTTTCATGTTATTCTTAGCATCTTGATGTTCCGGGTCTAACTCAAGCGCTTTAAGAAATTGGCCGTATGCATGTTTTAAATTTCCCATCTCAATATAGTAAACTCCAAGATTGTTATGGGCGCTGGAACAATCCGGGTCAAGCTTAATAACCTTAACGCAAACTTCGAACGCTTTACTAATGTTATGCAACTCGTACCATCGCTTTGAAATATTTAAATAACTTAGAGTAACATCAGG